>JBOFCH010000328.1:0-5323 GCA_051645985.1 Plesiomonas sp.
ACGCCGCAATTGCGGCGTTTTTTCATCAGCTCGAAGCGCGAAAAGAATTAAGCGCGAACGAAGTCGATGTGAGTTACTTTTGGCTTGAACGCGTGGCGCTGCATAGCCTGAACTTTCACTTTAACTTCTTCACCAGCGATAACCAGAGTCAGTTCGCTGTTGTAGAAAGCTTCGGTAGCTTGAGCGTTGATGATTGGATCGTGATCCAGAACGATAGATACTGCTGGCTTGTTACCGCCGTAAACGATGGCAGGAACTTTGTTAGCAATACGCAGGCGGCGGCTCGCACCCTTACCCTGCTCTTTGTCGGAACGTACTTCAGCGTTGAAAGTGAACATTATTGTTTCTCACTTAAGGTTAGTTAAGGCTTAACGCAGGCGACCCAGCATTAAACCCAGAGTAAAACGAGGGCGGATTTTACCGAAATTATGCTTTAACCGCAAACTGAATCTGCCGGCAATTCTCTTGTGAGAGCGGTAGCTTATCGACATAGCAGACATTTTGCTCAGAAGCGATCTTGCCTCGATCCTTAGGATCGTATGTTGGGATCCTGTTTCGGGATCCTTCTGGGCCAGATCATCCTCGCAGCTCGTTGGCTTTGCGAAAGCGACCTTGATAATCGAAGATTTTGTCGCGGATTTTCATGTATTTCCCCTGCTGACGAGCAACCACAAAATCAGGATGGCGCAGCAACGTTTGCTGATTCAAAATATCAGCGGCCGTCTGCCAGACCAAGGGGACACCCGGCGCACGTTGATGCTGGCGCAGAAAGTGCAGGGTAAAAACGTGTCGCTGCGCTGGGGTATTGAGATAGAAGCGCTCTTTAACATCGGCACCGTCTTCATCGAAATAGGTGATATCTAGCCATTCGCCCTTGCCATCCTGGCCACTGACCAGATGCATACCCCCGCAGCGCAGCACCAGCGCATCGCGCAGGTTGAGGGCGGCCTTGAGCATGTCATCGGGGTCAACCAGTACCTGATCGCATTGTTGGCAGCGCCGAGCGGCAATATCGTTTTCTGCGCCGCAGTGCGGACAGCTTTTAAAGCGAAAACGGTAGTCGCACTGTTCACGCGTTCCGTCGTCATCTTCAAACCAGCCCTGACAGCGGCGGCCGAAGTGTTCGATGACTTGTCCTTCGCTGTCGGTTTTCCCCCAAAACTGGTTGGCAAAACCACAGGCAGGGCAAAATACCTGTACCGGTTGGCTGTCAGAAGCGGGTTTGTGACTGCCCACTTCGGGGGTATACAGATCGTGCGGGTTGCCAGCGTAATCCAAGATCAAACAATCGGCTTTATCGGGTGCTAGGCGCAGGCCACGTCCAACAATCTGCTGGTACAGGCTGACCGATTCGGTGGGGCGTAAAATGGCAATCAGATCGACATGCGGCGCATCAAATCCGGTGGTGAGTACCGAAACATTCACCAGATAGCGCAGTGTTTGTGCTTTGAAGGCATGGATCAGTTGATCGCGCTCTACGCCCGGGGTATCGCCGGTGATCAGCGCCGCTTCACCGGCCGGTAGTAGGCCGTAAATTTCTTTGGCATGCTCCACGGTAGCAGCAAAAATCATCACCCCACGCCGCGCTTCGGCATATTCCATCACCTGCGCAATGATGTGTGGGGTGATCCGTTTTTGCTGACGCAGACTGTCATTGAGTTCGCGTTCGGAAAACAGGCCATTTTGGTTAGGTTGCAGCTTGCTAAAATCATACTGCACCACCGGCATATCGAGGCGATGTGGTGGCGTTAGGTAGTGGTGCTTGATCATGTAGCGCAGCGGCAACTCGTAAATACAATCACGAAACAGACATTTAGCGCTGCTATCGGCGCGGGTCATGCCGTGGTAGTGGTAGCGGTAAATCCAGCCTTTGCCCAGTCGATAAGGGGTCGCTGTCAGGCCGAGGATCCGCAGCTGTGGCTGATGGCAGCGCAAGTGGTCGATCACTTGCCGGTACTGTGAGTCCTCACTGTCACCCACGCGATGGCATTCATCAATGATCAACAGGGAAAAGGCGTCGCTAAAGGCATCTAGGTTACGGGCGACAGACTGTACGCTGCCAAACACCACTTTGCCATCACTCTGCTTGGCATTGAGGCCTGCGGCAAACAAGTCAGCCTCTAGCCCGTAGGCACAATATTTGGCGTGGTTTTGCTCTACCAGCTCTTTCACGTGCGCCAGTACTAACACCCGCCCGCGCGCTTTGCGCGCCAGTTCGGCAATCACCAGACTTTTTCCGGCACCCGTGGGCAGGACAATCACCGCCGGTGCGTCGTGGTGGCGAAAGTGGGTAATTACAGCCTGTACGGCTTCGGTTTGATAGGGGCGGAGAGTAAAAGCCATGGAATGGGTAGCCAAATCTCATCAATAACGCAGATGGGCAGTATATCAGCGGCGCTGACGATCCGGTATGGCGTAGCCTGGTTTTTTATCCAGTAACGTGAGGTATTGGTAGCGTATTTAGCCGCAAATCACGAGAGCAAAATAAAAGGAATAGTGAGGGATGAAGAGCACGTTGAACGTGAGAGATACGTTCGAGCCGCTCTGCCGTGTTTTTTGCCAGCAGAGCAGCCAGTAGAGTCGATCGGGGACCGCCTAGGTGTCTTTTAGTGACGGCAAATTTTGTCTTCTGAGGTGCAAAAACCGTCGCCAGCGGGAATGAATTTCCCTTTACGCTCTAAAAATTCGACCAGTTCCGCCGCAGTCATGTTCTCGGCTGAACAGGTATGAAAGCGGGTTTCGGCACCGAATTTTTGTTCGATAGCCGCAATCAGCGAGGCTTTGGTAAACGGGGTGCTGGCTTCCAGCATCATGTGCATGACTTCATGACCGTGAACGGATGCGCTCATGGGGATCTCCAATGTCAGTGATTGGTGTTTTGAGGTAATACCGTGCATGACGGCTCACCCACTTCAGGGCAAATGCAGCCGACATTATATCATATAAGATGTATTTTTTATCTATGTTAGTGGGCGATGCTTATGCGTGATGTGTAAGAAGGCGGTAGAGAAATTCAAACGGCAAAAAAGAGGATAACACTGCCGGATAAGGCTGGCTCCGGCAGTGTTATAGCCGCCGTTAGACGGTGTCTGCTGCTGGCTCAGCAGCAGAGGCAGCGGATTTTTGTAACAGCTGTGGCAGATTATCCTTACCAATCAGGTGTAAGGCACCGACCACCACCATGTAGCGACCCGGTGGCATATCTTTGAGTTTATCGGCCCATTTTTGGTTACGTTCGGCCAGCAGTGGGCTATGCAAACCATCGGCCAGATCCGGCATGTTTTCCAGTGTAGGAATGGTTTTATCGGGATTGACCCATAGCGATTCAACCTGTCTCAGCGTTACGGCGGTGTTGTCCCACTCCTCTAAAGTTTCCAGCAACAGAGGCATGCCATCGTCTTCCAGCGTTTCCAGAATATTCATCTGGGTTTGTGAGCCTTCCAGTTCGATAATTGGTACAGCCCGTTGGCGAGCTTGTTGCAGGATCTGGTAGTCGACACCATATTCGGCGCTCATCCCCAGTTTTTGTGCTTGCACCGCTTGCAAGGTCAGTGCGGCTTGCCAAGGATGCAGGCTATTTAGCATCGGGACTGACAACCCGGTTTCATGGGCATATTTTTCCAGTAACGCAAACTGTTCGCTATTCAAGCGGGCAGAGAGCGGTTGAGTCGGTGGTGTGATCGGTGCTAGCGGCTCTGATGCGGTGATATCAGCTTCCACGATCAGGGCATCGACCTGATCTAGGCGTTCGAGCAGGGAAGCGGGCAGTGTAGCCAGACGGTCACTGGCCATATGGATACTGCCGACCAGTTCCAGATCGACATCATCCATGCGGACATCAACCGCAGGGTAGGCTTGTGCCAGTGGTGAAATTAATCCTAACCACAGGGCCAGCCGGCTAATGAGTTTTTTCATGACCTGCTCCATAAATCCAGACAACGCATATACCTTTGCATCGGATAACCGTGGTGTTGATGACATCTGCGCCACGGTGCCTCCAGATTGGTTAGGTACCTCTAGTAAGAAAATGGGGCCGGCAGAAAGTTCCTGCAAGCCCCGTCACGAAAATAGTTTCTCTTTTATGCGTAATCAGTAACGCGAATCGCGTGCCTTTCTTTTAATCAGGCACCGTTATGGCGGCTGAAGGCAGCGTTGTTGCCCTTGGCATCAAAGGTGACGACCACATACGGATCGCGACGATCGCCTTGCTCCATACCTGGGCTACCCACCGGCATGCCCGGCGTGCTGATACCGCTAATCGCCGGTTTTTCTTGCAGCAAGCGAGCAACATCAGAGGCGGGGACATGCCCCTCGATGGCGTAATCGCCGACAATCGCCGTGTGGCAAGACATCAGCTCCGGGGTGATGTGGTGTTTTTGTTTCAGCTGATACAGGGCGTTGTCATCCAGCGTCACGGTTTTGACGTCATAACCGGCCTGTTGCATGTGCTCAGCCCACTGAGAGCAGCAGCCGCAAGACGGCGATTTGTACATGGTGATGCCAGTGGTCGCAGCGAAGCCGGAAGCGGAGACCAGCCCCAGTGCCGCGGCAAAAAACGCTCGTTTCATCATAACTCCTTGAGTTCAGGGTTCCTGTCTTACTGTTTACTTTCCACCGGTTCGGCAGGCGAATTCTCCGGGGTAAAGCGCAACAACCGATTGGCGTTGGAGACGACGGTGATGGATGACAGCGCCATCGCCCCACCGGCAACAATCGGGTTAAGCAGTACGCCGAGGAACGGATATAAAATCCCGGCCGCAATCGGTATACCGAGGGTGTTATACACAAATGCACCAAACAAGTTTTGCTTCATGTTGCGCAATACCGCGCGCGATAGCGCCATGGCATCCGCGACACCGTGCAGGCTGTGACGCATCAGGGTCATGGCTGCGGTTTCGATAGCCACATCACTGCCGCCGCCCATGGCAATCCCGACATCTGCCTGTGCCAGCGCTGGCGCGTCGTTGATACCGTCACCAATCATGGCGACTACGTGGCCTTGCTGCTGCAACTCAATGATTGCAGCGGCTTTGCCATCAGGCAGCACGCCAGCGATCACCTGATCGATACCGGCTTCTTTGGCAATAGCCTTGGCGGTGATGGGGTTGTCACCGGTCAGCATTACCAGACGGAAACCGTCGTGGTGCAGGCGTTGCAGGGCGCTGACACTGTCGGCACGCAGCGGATCGCGGATCTCCAGCAGGGCGATCAGTTGTTGTTCACGCGCCAGCAGGACAGGCGTGATGCCACGGGCAGCGGCTTGCTCTAATTGAGCTTGTACCGCACGGGTATCAATCCCGTTTTGTGTCATCAATGCCATGTT
>JBOFCH010000329.1:0-8388 GCA_051645985.1 Plesiomonas sp.
GGCCGCTGGTGCTGGGCTTGTACTGGGAGCGCGCCAACGCATGGGGAGCACTCAGCTCGATGCTGTTTGGTGGCAGTAGTTACCTACTGCTCAATATTTATGGCATGAAGCCACTGGGGCTGCACGCCATTGTGCCAACCTTGCTGCTGGGGCTATTGGCCTTTTTGCTCGGCAACAAACTCGGTGAGCACCACCAGCCGGCGACCGAACCGACGCTGCCACTGCCCAGCAGCGAAGCCTGAAACTCCCCCTGCCGCATGCTATATTTAGCGGCAATCTGACTGGCAACAGAGCGCGGCTCGGCCGCGCCCTTTTACTGATTGAGTGTTTATCATGCCTTGGATCCAACTGAAACTGAACACCTCTGGCGCACAGGCTGAGGCCATCGGCGATGTGCTGATGGACAGCGGCGCGGTCTCCATCACTTTTATGGACTCGCACGATACGCCGGTATTTGAACCGCTGCCGGGCGAAACTCGCCTGTGGGGTGACACGGACGTGATGGCGCTGTATGACGCCGAAACTGACATGGTGGCCGTCATGGCCGAATTGCAACAATCGCCACTGCTGGGCAATGATTTTGTGCACAAAATCGAGCAGCTGGAAGATAAAGACTGGGAGCGTGAATGGATGGATAACTTCCACCCAATGCGCTTTGGTCAACGTCTGTGGATCTGCCCAAGCTGGCGTGAAGTGCCAGAGCCGGAAGCAGTGAACGTGATGCTGGATCCGGGTCTGGCGTTCGGTACCGGAACCCATCCGACTACTGCATTGTGTCTGGAGTGGTTAGACGGTCTGGATCTGGTGGGTAAAACCGTGGTCGACTTTGGTTGTGGCTCCGGTATTTTGGCCATTGCCGCCCTGAAACTGGGCGCTGCGCGCGCCGTCGGTATCGACATCGATCCACAGGCGATCACCGCTAGCCGTGATAACGCTGAGCGTAACGGCGTCTCTGACCGTCTGGAGCTGTATCTGCCAAAAGATCAGCCACAAGACCTGCAAGGCGATGTGGTAGTGGCCAACATTCTGGCTGGCCCATTGCGTGAGCTGGCACCGCTGATCAGCGTGCTGCCAAAATCCGGTGGTCATCTGGGTCTGTCCGGTATTTTAGAATCGCAAGCCGAATCGGTCGCTGATGCGTACCGTGAGAAGTTTGTGCTCGATCCTATCGCCGAGCGCGAAGAGTGGTGCCGCATTACCGGGATCGCACGCTAATCGGCCGATGCATGCTAAGAGCTATGCCTAAAAGATATGCGAAGAACAATCAAGGGCATCCCGCGGGATGCCCTTTTCTTTTTGCGTTCACGAATTTACGTTCACGAAGATGGCTCTTGCGCGACTCTAAAGGTGAAGTTTACGCTTTTGGCGTACTCGTTTCGCTAACCGCAACCAGCGGCTTATCCGCCAGTGCTCGGCTATGCCGCAGCACCCACCACGCCAGCACGGTGTAGACCAATGCCTGCGCCAGCAAGCGCCACAATGGCCCTCCCACTTCGCTGAGTGATGCGCCCATCTGGTTGTATTTGACCATCAACTCGATACCGTTCACCCCCGGGATCAACCGCGCGAGCCACAAAATCGGCCACGGGATCGCCATCGACGGCCAGACAAAACCGGCGGTAAACACAATCGGCAGCGATGAGATCAGCACCGCTTGGGTCGGGGTTTCACGCCGGGTCATGAAAAAGGTCAGCATCACCGCAAAGCAGTAAGTGGTCCAAAACAGCAGGGTACACAGCAGCAGCAACAGCCACGGGTTGGCTTGCCGGACAATGTTGTAATGGTCAAAACAGCCGCCCAGATAGTACATTGCCGCCAATAGATACAAAGGGACAAACACCAAGCCACGCGCCACCAGCACCGTCCACGGGGCGGCCTGTAGCCAGTAACCGCGCTCACCGCCCAAGGTACGCTCTTTACACTCAGCGGTTTGGATCCCGGCCGCAATCAGCAAGGTTTGGTGCAAAATCAGCACAAACACCGCCGGTACCACATAAGCCACATAACCGATGGTCGGGTTAAACAAGGCCTGCGTATCCGATTGCAGCGGCAGTGCGGTACTGAGCGCCCCCAAATACGGGGTACCTTGCGATAGCTCCTTGGTCACTTTCACCTGCGCGCCCAAGGTGCCACTGACTTTGGCGATCGCTTCAGCGATAGAAGAGTAAATCAGAAAATAGCTGGCATCCCCTTCCACCGCCACCACCGGACTTTTCCCCAGCAGCACGTCACGTTCAAAATGCAGAGGCAATACCAACAAACCATGCACTTCACCTCGCTGCATCAGGGCATCCGCCTCCTGACGTGAGGTCACGACAGTACTGACCGTCACCTGCGGGGTGGATTCCACCCGCCGGATAAACTCACGACTCAGTGGCGAGTGGTCATTATCCCATACCGCTACCGGCATGTGCGTCACCACTTGCTGCGAATACGGCAACGGATACAGCACGGAATAGAACAGTAACCCAGCAAACACGGTCATCAAGATGGCACTGTTCTTACCCAGTGCCTGCAACTCCTGCCACCATACCTGTTTTAAGGTCATACCGGCATACCTCCGGTTTTACGCAGCTTGACCCGCAGCAACCATAACGCCGGCGGGATCATCAGCCAGAAAGCCAGCAGTGGC
This sequence comes from Plesiomonas sp., assembly GCA_051645985.1. GTDB lineage: Bacteria > Pseudomonadota > Gammaproteobacteria > Enterobacterales > CAMTGL01 > Plesiomonas. The sequence continues at coordinate 2,633 of JBOFCH010000329.1, forward strand.
AGCATCGCCTGCCAAGAAATGTGCCAACTGGCGGCATAGTTCATCTGCTGAATTTGCACCTGCATATAGTGGGAAATAGGAATAATATCCGACCAAAAACGGGCAAAGCCCGGCATGTCTGCCAATGGAAACGTGATCCCCATAAACGCAAATGCCGGTGCCGTATACGCCGCCCCCGCACTGGCCGCTCGGCCGTAATGGAAACTGGTGCAGTACAGCAAAGTACCCATTGCCACATACGCACCGATGGTCAGCCACTGCGCCAGCAAGAGCAGCGGGATACTACCGGCAATACGCCAACCGAGCAGGACATCCACCCCCCATAAAAACAGCGCGCCATGCACCGCAAACCACACGCCATACGGCAGCATCTTGCCAGCAAATGCAGCGCCCAGACAGCCATCGGCGCTTTGCAGCCATGCTCGGCCATTGCTCTCTCGCAGCTCCAGCCCCAACGCCGCAATCACCACCGTGATCAGAAAGATCTGCCACAACCCCGGGATCACCGCCGTAACCAAAAATGGCACATAGTTCAGCCCGATGTTATACAAAGGCGTCAGCTGATTACGCAGCGGTAAAGCCTGCCCCAGCGCCTGATACGGATTTTCCCCTCTGACCAGATGGATTTGCGCATTCAGCTCGGTGGCCTTGGTGACGAGGGTAGTTTGCAAGGCGGTATTGATCACCTTGCCAATCAGCACATATTGGCTGTTGTAATAGCCGGTCACGCGTGGGCTAAGATGCAGCTTAACATCTGCATCCAAACGGTACGGTAACACCACCAGCGCATAGGCTTTACCGCTACGCACCAGATGCATACCTTGCGCCAAATCATCGGCCTGATACGCCACCTGTAGCGAAGGCGCGGCGTTTAAGCGCCGCGTTAAATCGCGTGACAGCGCACTGTGGTCTTGATCCAATACCGCAATCGGCAAGTCTTGCGGGATCCCAACATGAAAAATGCCCCAGATCAGCGCAAAGAACAGCGGAGGTAGCCAGACCGTCAGCGCGAAAATCCAGCGATCCTGACAAATACGTCGCCACTCCCGCTGAGCCGTTAACCAGAAGCCCGGTTTCACTTGGCCTCCAACAGCACACTCATCCCCACTCGCAGCCCGTCAATCGGTGCCACTGGGCGCATTTCAATCTGGAAAGTCCGCATGTCATAACCCCGTCCCGGCTGGGTGGTACGCCATGTAGCGTAATCGCCCATCACGTTGATGTAGGTCACTTTGAAGCGGAAGGTTTTATCTGGATCCAACGCCGGAATGCGTACATCAAACTCGCTGCCTTGTTTGAACTGAGCGAGCTTATCTTCCCGCACCTGAAACAGCGCCCATGCATCGTGCAAATCCACCAGCGTCACCACAGGGAATCCGGCCGGCGCCAGTTCACCCGGATGCAGCAATACCTGATCGACCACGCCATCGTGATATGCGGTCAGCTCCGCATCCGTCAGATAGGCCTGTACTTCCTGTACTGCGGCGGCGGCCATTTTCTCTTTCTCCGCAGCCGCCAGTTTCTCGCCTTTACGTGAGCCTTCTACCGCCAGCTGATATTGCTGGAAGGCGGCCTGCTCGGTGTATTTCGCCGCTTCCCACCCAGTTTTGGCCTCATCACGTTTTTGTTCTGCCATCACCCCATCACGGTATAACGCATTCACGCGCTGGTAGGTTTTCTCGGCCAGCATCGCCGCCGCTTTGGCTTTCATCCACACATCTTTGGCCGCTGCAATTTGCTGACTGCGCGCACCGTTATCCACTTCCTGCTTCACAGCGCCAGCTGCGGCTTCACCGGCTTTGGCCTGATTTAATTTGGCATCCAGCTCCGGCGTAGACAGGACAAAAATGCGATCGCCGACGTTTACACTCTGGCCTTTTTGCACCAATACCTGCTCAATTCGCCCCGGCACTTTGGCCGACACGAAATACTGCTGCGCTTCAATCTGCCCTTGCATCAGCTCACGGCTCTGCGAATAAGCCGCAAAATAGGTAATGACCAGTGCCGCCACAACCCCGCCAGCGGCAACCAGCGCTGCCGTTTTCATTTTCTTGTTCATCAAATCACCTAAAACTGTTATCGCTGGTAGCGGTTGAATGCATCCGGTTGACCGGTCAGCGTCAGCAACTTAGCCAGCGCATTGGTCATCCGATAACTGGCCGCTAGCCGCTGAGTATCAATGGCCGCTTCGGTCATCCGTGCATCCACCACATCCAGTGACGTCGCCAATCCTTGCTCAAAGGCTTTACTGCGCAGCAGGAAGTTCTCTTTCGCCAGCGCCTGACTCGATTGCAGGGAATCGTACTCGGTCTTGGCCTGCTCCAACTCGCGGTACGCTTGCTCTACCCCCACTTTCAGCTGACGCTGCAACTCGGCGCGGCGGTAGCTGACTTCTTTACGCGCCATATGCGCGGCGGCCAGCAAATCATTACGGCCACTGTTGTCCACCAAGGGAACACTCACGCCCACACCGACCATCCAGTCAGGCGAACGCTCACCCAAAATGCTGTCATCGTGGTACAGGTTGTAGTTACCAAATGCCGCCACATTCGGCAAATAACGGCCACGCTCGGCTTTTTCCAAACTTTGCGCCTGTTTATCTTTCGCATCCAGCAACGACATCGCCGGGTTAGCATTCAGTGCATCGCGTACCAACGAAGAAAGCGAAGGCAAAGTCAACTTGCTCACCAACGGTGAGCTAGGCCGCACATCCTGCTGATGCAACAACTCATTCAGCACCAGTTGGGCGATTTCCAGCTCACGACGAGCGTTTTCCGCTTCCACCTTGGCACGATCATACGCCACCTGTGCCGACAAACGTTCCACCTTGGCAATCTGGCCGTGCTGCTCGAGTTTTTGTGCATGCATCAGATGCTGCGCCAAGGCTTCGGCGACCTGAGTACGGGTCTGGTAGACGTTTTGCGCCAGCGTCACGCCATAATAAAAACGAGTCAGATCAGAAAACGCCTGCAAACGCTTTAAAGCAAACTGCTGCTGCGCTTCCGAAGCCTGAGCATAGGCCGCATTTTGCGCGGCGCTAATGCGGCCACCGGAATAGATCACCCACAGGGCATTCACCCCAGCAGTCTTAACAGTTTGATTGGATAAATCGGTTTCGGTAGGAATGCTTTTGAGTTTAGCGACCGCTTCCGGGCTTAATAAGCCACTAGAAACCAGTCCACCTAATAACTGATCTAGCTTAGGCGCCAGCGTCGGAAACGGCTGGATCTCTTTTAAATCCATCGACAGTGGATCGCTAAGCCGGGTCACCTGCGCATTCAAATCAACTTTCGGCAGATTCAGGCCATCAGATGCCTGCGCCATTTTCTGCGCCCGCTCGGCGGCGCTCATCTCTGCTTTCAAGCCATCGTTAACCTGCTGTAGGGTCTGCCAAGCCTGATCAAAATTCAGAGGCGCTGCCGATACCCCCGATACCACAGGTAACAAAGAAACTGCCAGCGACAGGGCTGACAACTTCCGTTTCCAGTGCATTAACCGCATACTCGTTGTAATCCTTAGTGTATTTTGTCGTCCATTGTAATGAGTTAGCACTATAGAGCAAATGCTCCAATTCTGCGTCTCGTCTAATTATGCGCATTTTTTCATCAGCGGCTAGGGTCGTTTACAGTAAAAAAAACCTTGACTATAAAAGTTCAGCAAAGTGTTCAAAGTTTGGCCTTTCCTCCAGCTAAAAAAATGCGTAATATACGCGCCCTTACAGGCACAGTATGGTTACCTTCCAGTCAATGCGTATCGGCCCTTATCAACTTAAAAATCGTCTGATTGTAGCGCCAATGGCCGGGATCACTGACCGACCATTTAGGATGCTCTGTCATGAGATGGGGGCTGGCATGGCGGTATCAGAGATGATGTCCTCCAACCCGGAGGTATGGCATACTGATAAGTCGCGCCTGCGCATGGTACATACTGATGAACCTGGGATCCGCAGTGTACAAATTGCAGGGTCTGATCCTGACGATATGGCAGGAGCAGCCCAAGTCAACGTGCAATACGGCGCTCAGATCATCGATATCAATATGGGGTGCCCAGCAAAAAAGATTAACCGTAAGTTAGCGGGCTCCGCTCTCTTGCAATATCCTGAGCTGGTTGAGCGCATCTTAAAAGCCGTCGTAAATGCGGTCGATGTGCCTGTTACCCTGAAAATTCGTACTGGATGGGACACGGATAACCGTAACTGTGTTCAGATTGCTCAGATCGCGGAACAATGCGGTATTCAGGCCCTAGCCATACACGGTCGAACCCGTGCGTGTCTGTTTAATGGCCATGCTGAATACCACAGCATCCGGGCAGTCAAACAAGCGGTTTCCATTCCGGTGATTGCCAATGGCGATATTACCGACCCGCACAAAGCCAGAGAGGTTCTGGACTACACCGGTGCCGACGCACTGATGATAGGCCGTGCCGCTCAGGGAAGACCCTGGATCTTTCGGGAAATCCAGCACTATCTGGAAACGGGGGAAGAGTTACCGCCACCCTCACTGACTGAGGTTCGGCAGTTACTCCTCGGGCATATTCGAGCACTGCATGACTTTTACGGTCACGGCAAAGGATATCGGATCGCCCGCAAGCATGTTTCCTGGTATTTACAGGCACATGCGCCCGACGACCAGTTTCGGCGTGCATTTAACGCGATAGAGGATGCCAGCGAACAGCTGGAAGCGTTAGATGCTTATTTTGATAATCTTGCGTAAAAATAAAAAAGAGCTGAAAGAACCATGTTCGAACAACGCGTTAATTCTGACGTACTGACTGTTGCTACTATTAATGCTCAGGATCAGGTCACTCACAAACCACTGCGTGACTCCGTAAAACAGTCGCTGAAGAACTACTTCGCTCAGTTAAACGGCCAAGACGTTAATGAGCTGTACGAATTAGTACTGGCTGAAGTTGAACAGCCTCTTCTCGATATGGTCATGCAGTACACTCGCGGCAACCAAACCCGTGCAGCACTGATGATGGGTATCAACCGTGGCACTCTGCGCAAGAAGCTAAAGAAATACGGTATGAACTAATAGGACTCCTCTATCCTATGGTTTACGAATAAAAGCCGCCTTTCAGGTGGCTTTTATTTTATCTCACCTCCCCCCTTTCCACGCCTCCTTTCCACATACTCTCAGCACGCCTACACAGGCATATGCATGCTTTTGGCAGCCTCTTCTGCTATTCAAGGCCACAGAGCCTTTCCTAGCCTTTCCTCTGTCAATATCACAACGTCTTACATCATGCCTCACCCACCTTGCCAACGCGTGGTTAAATGGCCACGATTTACTGCCAAAATCTAAAACTAAGCATAATAAAAAGGGATACAACAGAGATAAGAGATAAGAGATAAGAGATAAGAGATAAGAGATAAGAGATAAGAGATAAGAGATAAGAGATAAGAGATAAGAGATAAGAATAAACCGTCATACTGGGAAACGTACACACCACCATCAAACAATACAGTCCCCCCATTAGGGCACAAGTATCGTATACGCCCTCAGTCAGCGTGTACGGCCCAATCAATCACTGAAATACACGTGTATTCGCCAGTATCCCACCGCATACCCAGCCACTCACACAGGCACCTCCGCAAAATACCCCAAAACGCAAAAAACCCATCCTAACGGATGGGCTTTTCACTTATTTGATGCCTGGCAGTGTCCTACTCTCGCATGGGGAGACCCCACACTACCATCGGCGCTACGGCGTTTCACTGCTGAGTTCGGCATGGGGTCAGGTGGGACCACCGCGCT
>JBOFCH010000330.1:0-5490 GCA_051645985.1 Plesiomonas sp.
CCGGTTGTAATGAAAGATTATCTGTCTATCTGCCGAGCGTGGCGACATTATTTTGTGGTTATGGGTATTTACTCACTGTTTTCGTCTAGAGACTGGCAACTGTCGAGCATGCTGATGATGTTACGGCGTAAACTACCGCTAAAGCGAGCGGCGATTTTGCATTCGTATTGGATAGTGGCAAGGTCTTTTCCCTGTTGTAACCCACGGTGAGCGGTGACAAATGCCTGTGACATCTGCTGAAAACCCGGTGTAATGCCGACGATAAAAATACGGGCGTCGGGATTCGAATATTCATTATGTGGGGCGTAATAAATATCGATTGCGCCGGATTTCTCCAACAAAAAATCAGGGATCAGCAGATCTTCGCGCGTATAAGCCGATTTCTCTGGCAGGGCGGCGATGCGGGTTTTGTAGTCAGTGAGCGTTTTTTGCATTGTTTTTGGTGCCAAAGGTTAGCTTACTGTGATGAATCTTCTCGTTGCGAGCAGTGACGAACATGCTGTTCGCGACTCAGGCGATGGCGGCCGCAAACATAATGTTGTTATAGCGTTATGTTATACCGTAAATCATGTAGGAGGCTAGTTTAAAGCCTGATGTCTATTGTGCAGTGACTTGAACCTGAGTAGCAGTTTTTACCGATAGCCATTTCCAATACTTGGATTGCGGAGGCGAAAAGATCAGAGAGTTAGCCAGTTATTTTTCTCGATCATTTGCTATGTGAATTCAACACTGCGCGCTATGCATACGGCATCGGTATTGTATGTGGTGATGACTAGCCGTGGTGAACTGGAGAAGGGGATTAATGAAAATTGAGGGTTGAATGGATAGCTGAGAAGGGAATAGACGGCTTGCCGGTTTCCATCCTCAGCTATGCAGTTAATTATTCTGGTGTCGGTTAATTATGTGGTCAAAGTTCCTCTTTGGGGAGCGGGATAAACTCTTCGTCCATGTAACCGGTGGTACGCCACGTGTGTAAGATGCCATCCTCGCCCAATACGGCAAAGCCAGTATCATTGGCCAAGGCTTGTTGTACTTTTCCCACATGTTGAATCGCCGGTTTATCCTCTGGCGTGAGTGCCATCAAGGTGTGATCTTGATTGAGGGACAAGATTGAACCATTCGAGATCAGCTGATCTTGGCTATTTTGCATCATCTCGGCAAAGAGTTGGGCATAGCTGTTATAGCTGATTTCCGGTTGACTCATGAGCACCTTAACCTCGCCATTACCTTGCGTTAAATACAAATAGGATTGCAGGTAAAGGCGGGTATTTTGCAGTTGTGGAACCGATGTGCCGTTATAGCTGCGCATCTGTGACGGCTCATCACCGCAGACGTAAATGCTTTCATCTTGGTTATACAACAGCACATAGTTTTGCGAAGGAAGCGGTATGATTTTTTTGATGTCGCTGAAATGATTACAATCATCAAAGACGCGGCCCATCGAGTTTTTATCTTCGTTGATATTGATGACATTCCCGCTATCGGTTAACGCGAGCAAATCTTCCCAGTTCAACCCCGCGCCTTTGTAGATACCGACCGGCTGTAATGTACGGACATGGGCCAGTTGCTTGTAGTGGCGTGGTTTTACCTCTGTGGATGTTGGCACGCTCCAGTACATCAAGGTGCCATCATTGAGCAACGCGGCATTAGTATCAGGGGCAGCATGAAATTCGGTGATATTTTTTGCCCATTCTGGTAGTGGATAGACCGCTTGGGTGCCTGCTCGGTTGGAAATAACAACAGAGGTACCATCAACGGCTTCTGCTAACAACTGATCACCACTGGCGCGAAGATGGCGCAGGGTTCGGTTTTTTAACTGGGGGGCCAGCTCTTGCTCACACTGTTTATAACCCCACACATACGGTGTGCCTTGGTGATCCAATGCGATAAAACAGCCATAGGCTGTCGTAATACTTTGGATCCCTCGTAGGCTATTGGCCTGACCGGCATTACCGTTAGTTTCTTGTGGTGACGCCCAGGTTACGACCGAGCCATCTTGTTTTAGTACCGCAATCATGCTGAAACTGACACTCATCCCTTCAAAGCGGCGAGCCGTCAGAACTTCACTGACTTGGGTTAGCCGTGGCTCTAATTGTGCGGGTGCCTGTGTTTCTCCCCAAGTGAGCAAACGGTCATCCTCCGTGAGGGCGAAAAAACCGAGTTGTTCTGTTAGACCGTGCAATCCACCATCAAACGGCAATACCTCTTTAATGTTGTGCAGAGCTTGAATCTGTCGGCTGCTGTTAGCGCCCTGAGAGCCATAGCCCCAGGTGATCAGGCTTCCGTCATTTTTGATGGCGGCAAATGCACCGTTGTTGGCGTACAGTTTTTTCACGTTGGCCGTTTTTTCTGCCAGATAGGCGCTTTCATCGGCAGCAATCATGTTTGCCTGTTGGTGTAGATCGTCGGCAGCAGACAGGAGTTGTGTTGGCTCAGGCGTAGTACCAAGGGTTAATTGGATGTTGGCCGGAGGTTGCGTTTGGTCTAATTGAGAGAAGATCACCGCCGCACCAATCCAGATGACTACCAGTACGGTAATGAGGGTGCGCTTGCGAGAGTTGGTGGGCGTCGTTTCGGCAAATTGTGCAGCGCCGCGCGGGCCAGCCGTGATCATCTCACCACTCACTGTAACGCCTTGAGCCAGTAAAAGTTCGGTCAGAGTCGGGTAAATGTCCGGATCGGTATAAATGACATATTGGCTGTTATCATTGAGTGTGAGGTTCAGGAGACGGTGATCTTCTGAGCGCTGTAGAGTGCGGATCTCTGCACGAGCGAGTACCACCGGCGTCGTTGTGGTGACGGTTGTGCTGTGAATGAGCTTACCGGCAGCTAATCCTAACAATAAGGCTATTGGCCCGAGTCCGAGGCCAAAGGTAAGAAAGACAATAACCAGAATAGTGCCGATGGACAGGATTGTCGCAAGCAACTTATCACATTTGTGGGTGTAATATTCTAACCGATCATCGAATAGCTGATAGAAATACTCGGTGGTATTCGAGGTGAATCCCGTGGGTGGGGTATCCTTGTATGACCACTCGAGCAGTGTCTGGTCACGTTGCTTATTTGAGGTGAGGGGCGTTGTGCTGTCCATAATTGTCATTTCCGTTTTTTGCGCAAGGTGCTGGGGGAAGGAAATTCGCTAAGCCACAGCAAAAAGAAGTGCGCGGGGTAAGATCCGTTATCCCGAAGATAAAATAAAAAATAATTTGTGCGACATAATCGTAAGCCAGAGGGGGACGGGTCAAACTTCTCCTGCATTTTTTTTCATATTTGTGCGGTAGGTTCGGTTACGCTTAGCCATTAATCTGGCACTTACATGCATATCTGGTCAGATATTTGGCAATTGTCTCTGTGAGGTTCTCGTTTCTAGAGCGAAGCGAAAGCAATAACGAAAGCAATAAAGCAGAGCAAAATCAATAAGACCCGTGAGGAAGGATACGAAAAAACGCGCCAAAATCGTGGGAAATCGTGATAGTGAGGAATGGGGTAGTGAATAAGCGTCGTGAAAATAGAGCAGGCGACCCGCGATGAGGCGCGGATCGCCCGCTAGCTTGAGTGAGTCAGGGCAATCAGTATTGCGAGTTAATAATTACCTCTTCACCAAATGCCCCTGCTTGTGGCAGTGGTTGATAGGTGGAGTTGGCGGCTCGTAGCAAGCGGATCCCACGGGCCTGAGTGGCATCAGCCGCTTTTATATCGCCGTCGGAATCACCGTAATAGATTTTGATATTTTTGGCTTTCATCCAACTGATTTTGGTGTTTTGCCCCGGCTTGTCACCGGCAAAAATAACTGGGTTCAACGCGTTATCTGGGATCGCAAAATCTTTTTGCAGAGTTTTAGTCACGGTTTCGGTTTTGGTTTGGTCGCGGCCAGTAATGAAATAGATAGAGTCACCGCGCTTTAAGTGCATGGCAATCAAGTCACGGCCGACTTTTTTCGGAATACTGAACTCATCCCATCCGTTATTCATTTTTTCCCAAAACTGTGGGTTTTTCAGGTAAGCGTAACTATCCGGCGAGAACATTTGCTTACCGCGATAGAAACCTGGGCTGGAGAACAGCACGGTATCATCAATATCAAAGCCCACGGCCATCGGCGCTTTACCTTTCAGGCTGTGCTCAATTTGTTCTACGGATACCCAGTGAATAGGCTTTTCTTGTGCCAGCTCGGCCACGGTAACACCACTGTACAACGGGGTTGTGGTGGCGGTTTCAGCAGCTTGTACGGCAGTATTTAGCGAGAAACTCAGTGCCAGTACGCTGGCGAGTAATGTCAATTTACGCATTTTTATTGTTATATCCCTTTATCGATAAGATGGTTTTAAACGCAGAGGGATCATAGGGATATGTATGACGATAAAGTGTGATGTTACGCAGGTTGTTACAGAGTGAAATATTTTCAGGCATTGCCCTGTATGCAGCAGGTGCAGGGGGATAGCAGAAGAAGCGCGGCGCTAAGTCGTTGTAGGCGAAATAAAAATCCCCTGCAATGATAGCAGGGGATAGGAGTGCTTACATCCGGTACGCATGACATGCGCCCGTGATTAGCAGAGGATCTTACGCGGCCAGATTCTTGGCAACGAAGTTCCAGTTAACCAGCGCCCAGAAACCGTTCAGGTAGTTAGGACGCACGTTACGGTAATCGATGTAGTAAGCGTGCTCCCACACGTCGACAGTCAGCAGTGGCGTATGGCCTTCAGTCAGCGGGCAGCCGGCGTTGGATGTGTTTACAATCGCCAGAGAGCCGTCAGCTTTCTTCACCAGCCAAGTCCAACCGGAACCGAAGTTCTTCACTGCCGCATCGTTGAACTGAGCCTTGAAGGCATCAAACGAGCCAAATGCTTGGTTGATAGCATCAGCCAGCGCGCCGGTAGGTTCGCCACCCGCTTGAGGAGCCAGGCAGTTCCAGTAGAACGTGTGGTTCCACACTTGAGCGGCGTTATTGAAGATAGGGCCAGAAGACGTTTTTACGATCTCTTCCAGAGACTTGCCTTCGAACTCGGTGCCCGGAACCAGATTGTTCAGATTCACTACATAGGTGTTGTGGTGCTTGCCGTAGTGATACTCCAGCGTTTCAGCTGACAGATGAGGCTCCAGTGCATTTTTTGCATATGGCAGTGCAGGTAATTCAAAAGACATTGCCGTTATCTCCGTTATTGTTGGGTCTTTGCCCGGTTTAATTGCTTCCTCTAATCATCCTACTAACGATGATTGGACACAGCTTACTGTTGTTGAACTGTTATGGTTTGGGATTTTAGCAAGTTTTTTCTATATTAAAAGGCTGAGGACTAAAATTCTGTGTATCATCTGCTGTTATCCAAAGGGTACGCTGGTTTTATGCACAAATCTTGGATGTGAAGCCATGCTATTGTATGCATAGCACGCTAAGCAGAATAAATATGCATCTGGTTGATATATCAGTGTGTTATCGCGATGTACAGCAGATGTTTGTGCCAAAACCACACAAACTATGTGATTTTTTATTTTGCC
>JBOFCH010000331.1:0-5200 GCA_051645985.1 Plesiomonas sp.
ATGCTGAGCATGGCGGCGTTGATTGTGGTGAACTGGGGACTGATTGTCTGGCGTGCCCGTCAGCATGCGCAGATGTTGGTGAGCCGCCGGATAGGCTAATCGGCCGCTGACATCACTATCTTGGCAGCGTAGGTAGTAGGTAAATTACGCGACCTTGCGCGACTTTACGCAACAAACAAAAACGGCGCTCATGATGAGCGCCGTTTTTGTCTCCGCGGCTTTCGCGGCTACATTGCTCAGCGGCAATCGGCTAAACGCGCTGGCCTTACAAAATGATCTGGCAGATGGCGGCGTCTTTGCGATCCAGATAGTGAGTGGATTTGATGCGGCGGATGGTGCGCGACTTGCCGCGGATCAACAAGGTTTCGGTGGTTGCCACGTTGCCCTGACGGTGAATACCTTCTAGCAGATCGCCTTTGGTGATCCCGGTAGCGGAGAAAATCACGTTATCGCTGCGCGCCATATCGGACAGGCTCAGTACTTTACCGGCCTCGATACCCATTTCGGCGCAGCGTGCCAACTCGCTTTCTCCTAAACGACGGTTTTCCGCACTGTCACCTTTCACGTCATGACGTGCCAGCAGACGGCCTTGCATGTCACCGTCCAGCGCCCGGATCACGGCCGCAGAAATCACGCCTTCTGGCGCGCCGCCAATGCCGTACAGCACATCGACTTCACTTTCTGGCATACAGGTCAGGATAGAGGCGGCCACATCCCCATCGGGAATCGCAAACACGCGCACACCAAGGGCCTGCATTTCGGCAATCGCCGCGTCATGGCGTGGTTTGGCCAAGGTGATCACGGTCAGTGAGCTTAGCGGTTTGTCCAGCTTGGCGGCAACGCGCATCAGGTTGTCGGCCAGTGAGCGGTTCAGATCGATCACGCCTTTAGCGCCCGGGCCGACCACCAGTTTTTCCATGTACATGTCAGGGGCGCGCAGGAAGGTGCCTTTTTCACCGACCGCCAGTACGGCCAGTGCATTGGCTTGTCCCATGGCGGTCATGCGGGTGCCCTCAATCGGATCAACGGCGATATCCACCGCATCGCCCTGGGTAGTTCCGACTTTTTCGCCGATGTACAGCATCGGTGCTTCATCGATTTCCCCTTCACCGATCACGATTTCACCGGCGATATTGACCTGATTGAGCATGATGCGCATGGCGCGGACTGCCGCATCATCGGCGGTATTTTTATCGCCACGACCCAGCCACTTGTACCCGGCCAGCGCCGCAGCTTCAGTCACCCGGGAAAACTCAATGGCTAATTCACGTTTCATGGGAGCAAACCTGTATGCAAGAGATTGAACAAAAAGACCAAGGATCAAAAACGCCGCAGATGGTATCACAAAAGCCAAGGTAACCGTTTGCGTCGGTGAAAATAAAAGCGTGATGCAGGATACATTTGTCGGATGACAACGGGCTGCAACACCGAGCGGAGGGATGTTACGTGCGGCGGGTAGGGTTTAGTTTGCGGCGTAACGCGCCATAAAAAAACCGCGCTGAAGCGCGGTATTCTTCACGGCCCTCTGCATCGTCAAGCGACTGGGTGCAGAGGACGGATGAGACAAGGCATGAACGCGGTAGCGGCTTAGTCTTCCCAGTGCTGAGCACGGCTGACCGCCTTCTGCCAGCCTTTGTACAGACGGGCGCGCTCGCCTTCGGACATCTCTGGCTCAAAGACGCGGTCAATGGCGGCTTTGCACTTGAGCTCGTCCAGATCTTTCCAAAAACCAATCGCCAGACCGGCCAGATAGGCGGCACCCAACGCGGTCACTTCGCGCACCACTGGACGCTCTACGGTCGTGCCCAAAATGTCGGACTGGAATTGCATCAGGAAGTTGTTCTGCACCGCGCCCCCATCCACACGCAGGGCTTTCAGTGGGGTGCCGGAGTCGGCTTGCATCGCATCCAGAACGTCACGAGTCTGGTACGCCACGGATTCCAAAGTAGCACGGATCAGGTGGTCACGGTTCGCGCCACGTGTTAAGCCGAAGATAGCGCCACGGGCATATGGATCCCAGTAAGGTGCGCCCAGACCGGTAAACGCAGGCACCACATACACGCCGTTGCTGTCTTTGACTTTGGAGGCGAAGTATTCGGAGTCGAAGGAGTCGCCCAGCAGACGCAGTTCATCACGCAGCCACTGAATAGAGGCACCACCGATAAACACGGCGCCTTCCAAGGCATAGCTTGGCTCACCTTTCGGGCCGCAGGCCAGCGTGGTCAGCAGACCGTGACGGGAGCGCACGGCTTCCTTGCCGGTATTCATCAGCAAGAAGCAGCCGGTGCCGTAGGTGTTTTTCGCCATGCCCGGTTGCACACACATCTGACCGAACAGTGCGGCTTGCTGGTCACCGGCGATCCCGGCGATCGGAATACGGGTACCGCCTTTACCCCCAATGTTGGTCTGGCCGTACACTTCGGAGGATGGGCGTACCTGTGGCAGCATTGCACGTGGGATATCCAGCGCATCTAACATCTTGCTGTCCCAATCCAGTGTATGGATGTTGAACAGCATGGTGCGGGAGGCGTTGGTGTAGTCAGTGACGTGAACACGGCCTTGGGTCATCTTCCAGACCAGCCAAGTATCGACAGTACCGAACAGCAGCTCGCCACGCTTGGCGCGCTCACGCGCGCCTTCGACGTGATCCAAAATCCATTTTACTTTGGTGCCGGAGAAGTACGGGTCAACCACCAGACCGGTGTTGTGGCGAATGTACTCTTCCAACCCTTGGGCTTTTAATTCTTCACAAATCGGCGCCGTGCGACGGCACTGCCAAACGATGGCGTTATAGATAGGTTTACCGGTTTCTTTTTCCCACACAATGGTGGTTTCACGCTGGTTGGTGATCCCGATCCCGGCCACCTGATCGGAGGTGATCCCGGCTTTGGCCAGCACTTCCACCAGTACCGCGCTTTGGGTACCCCAGATTTCCATCGGATCATGCTCGACCCAGCCAGCTTGCGGGTAATGTTGGGTAAATTCGCGCTGCGATACGCTAACGACATTGGCATTGTGATCGAGGACTATGGCGCGGGAGCTGGTGGTACCCTGATCCAGCGCGACCATGTATTTTTTTTCAGTCATCATCGATTCCATTGTTCTACCCTAGGTAATGTTTATTGTGGTGGTTTTTAGCGTATTGTTCATCTTCGGTGCGGGTTACCCCGCACCGTAACGGATCAGGCTTGCTTGGTTTGCGCGCTCTCGTCTTCATCAGACCGGCGGCAGCTGTTGCACGGCAGATTGCGGCCAATCATGGCGCGGTAGCCGGCAGCACCCAGACAGGCACCGACAATCGGCGCCACAATTGGCACCAGGAAATAAGGGATATCGCGTCCGCCGGTTAAGGCCATGTCGCCCCAACCCGCCAAGAACGCCAGCAGTTTCGGGCCAAAGTCACGGGCCGGGTTCATCGCAAAGCCGGTCAGTGGTCCCATCGCACCGCCGATCACGGCAATTACCAGACCAATCAGCAGTGGCGCCATTGGGCCACGTGGCAGGCCGTTACCGTCATCGGTCAGCGCCATGATAAGAGCCATCAGCACCGCGGTGATCACCATTTCCACCACGAAGGCGTGGCCCACGGTAATGGCGGCATGCGGATAGGTGGAGAATACACCGGCGGTTTTCAGGCTTTCGGCACTGCCACGCACGATGTTGTGCGCCGTTTCATATTCGGCGAACAGGTTACCATACAGGAAGTACACCAGTGCAGCGGCGGCAAAGGCACCCGCCACTTGGGCGACGATAAACGGCAGCACACGTTTGCGTTCAAAACAGGCAAACAGCCACAGGGCGATGGTGACTGCCGGGTTCAAGTGGGCGCCGGAGACACCGGCGGTCAGGTAAATTGCCATCGCAACCCCGACCCCCCAAATGATACTGATTTCCCATAAGCTTAAAGAGGCACCGGCCAGATTGGCCGCGGCAACACAGCCGAGGCCAAAAAAGATTAACAGGCCGGTGCCGATAAATTCCGCGATACACTGCCCGGTCAGGGAGGGCTGGGTCGTTGTGCTCATACGTGCTGTCCTTGAATTTATGGTGGGGTACGTTATCGGAAACACTATCTGGTTCGACCAGTTGGCTGGTCAGTGGTGTAAATTTAACGTTAAAGCGCGAATACGAAAAACAGCAAAAGGTGAATGTGCGTTATTGGTCAAAATTTTAGAGAAAATGCTCATTATTTAGTGAACAGGCTCAAAAATTGAGCGTGAGCAGAGTAATCTGCTGCCAAGCCCATTTCTGATAGCTGAATCAATTAAGCGAAAGAAAGATAATTGGTTTGCATAAATGTAATGGCTGTTAATTGAGGGTTAACGTATCTGTGCGGGTAAGCCGCGCCGATTTAAATGCTTAACTCGCGGGCAGAGCGGAGAAAGAGAGCAGAAGAGGACGATGGCGAGCGGCAATAAATGCTCGAAATGGAACATCGGTTAACCGGATGGCAAATCCTGCGACTCCCCGGATAGCGCTGGCTCGCAGCCGGTGGTAGAGTACAGGGAAATGCACACCGATCGCGATGAGGCGATGTTTAAGGGAGTCCTTATTTATGTCTTTTGAAGTATTTGAGAAGCTGGAAGCCAAAGTACAACAGGCTGTCGATACTATCCAACTGTTGCAGATGGAAATGGAAGAGCTGAAAGAACAGAACCAAGCACTGGAACAACAAGTGCAGCAAAATGCGGTAGAGCGTGAAGCGATGCTGCGTGAAAATGAGCAACTGCGCTCGGAACATCAGGGCTGGCAGGAGCGTCTGCGCATGCTGCTGGGCAAAATGGAAGAAGTGTAATCGGCGAACTGGGGGGCTTAGCCGACGCGGTTTGGCAGGCTACCTTAGAGCGACAAATAAAAAAAACAGAGCAGCATGCTCTGTTTTTTTATGGCTGTGCGGTGGATAGTGGCGCGATAGCGCGAAGGGTTATTCCAGATCCAGCGCTTCTGGTGACAGGATAATCCCGGTACTGTCCGCGTATACGTGGTCTTCTGGCAAGAAGGTGACGCCGCCAAAGTTGACCGGCACATCGGTTTCACCGTGGCCATTGCTGTCGGCACCCACCGGAATGGAGGCCAGCGCCTGAATGCCGATATCGCACTCTTCCAGCTCATCGACCTGACGCACCGCGCCATAGATAATCATGCCTTCCCACTCGTTCTCGGCGGCACGGCGTGCTAGTTCGCCATCGAGCAGCGCACG
>JBOFCH010000332.1:0-3394 GCA_051645985.1 Plesiomonas sp.
CTCTAAACCGGCCTGACACACGTTCGAAATAGTCAATGTCTGATGTTGCAGTACGCTGGCCTCACCGCTTTCCAAACGCTGACGGGCTTTACGCAGCAAGGCTTGAATATTGATTTCCGTTTCCAGACAGCCACGATGGCCGCACTCACACTGCTCACCGTGCGGGTTAACGACAATATGACCGGCTTCAATCAGATTTCGGTATTGCCCGTGGATCAGCTTGCCATCAATCATCACCCCGACACCGACGCCATGATTAATGCTCAGTTGAACCACGTTCTGGCAGCCTTGCGAATGACCAAACAAAGCTTCGGCCATTGTCCATGCGCACACATCATGGCGCAGCAATACCGGTAGGCCGGTTTTTTGCTCCAGCTCTGCCGCCAGCGGCATATCCTTCACATGGTAATACGGCATCTGATGCACAATCCCGCGCGTGGCATCAATCACGCCGGGCAGCGTAATGGCAATGGCACTCAGACGTTCTAGTTTGCCCTGATGACGGGTAAAGAACAGATCAATCTCACTGACCAAACGCTTAAGCAGCGCCGATTGTTCGCGCTCAATAATATCCAGCCGCTCTTCAATCAGCAGTTCACTGCTCAGCTCGTGCAATGCCAGCGTCAGATAACCGCGCCCAAGACGCGCGGAGAGAAAGTGCCAGCCTTCCGTATCCAAAATCAACCCAACAGCCGGTCGGCCGCGACTGCCCGGCTCCTGAAATTCATCTTCCTTGATCAAATGAGCATCCAGCAACTCACGGGTGATTTTGGTAATACTGGCCGGAGCCAGATTAGCCTGCTTGGATAATTCAATACGGGAAATGGGTCCCAACTGATCAATCAGGCGATACACGGCTCCGGCATTAATTTGTTTTATTTGATCGATATGTCCGGGATTGTGCCCTTCCGCCATTTTCTTCCACTCCGACAGGGTATTTCGTACCTCGAAATAATTAAGCCGTCATGGTGTTGGCTTTACGGAACAGCGTCAACCCCGCTATCGTTGAAGCGTGACCAAGCTTACAACCAGCGTATCTTCTCACCTTTCGGCCACGGGCTAACCGCCTCGCTGTAACGCTGCTCTATCTTGTGCCGACGCAATTTCAGCGTCGGGGTTAAGTCACCACTATCAATGGTCCAAGGTTCAGAAATCACAGCGATCCCACTTAAAACCTCATGCGGCTCCAGCTGCGCATTCACACTGTCCAAGTGCTCCGTCAGCGCTTGCTCCAGCATTTCCCGAGGCAGTGTTAGTGAACTGGCCGATAACTGCACCAAGCCGACCGGTTGCGGTAACCCGCTGCCTATCACACAGAGCTGCTCAATAATCTCCAACGATGCCAATTTGGCCTCCAGTACCACGGGAGACACATACTTCCCTTTTTCGGTTTTGAAGATGTCTTTCAAACGACCCGTGATACGCACAAAGCCCTGCGCATCCACCTCACCAATATCACCGGTATACAACCATTCGTCTTTTATTGTCAGTGCGGTGGAGATGTCATCCAGATAATAGCCCAACATAGTCCCGGGGCTGCGAGTCATGATCTCGCCCTCATCGGACAGCATCAATTCCACCCCTTTCGAGGCATGGCCAATGGAGCCGATTTTATCGGCACGAAACGGATAGTTGATGGTGCCGTAGGCCAGATTTTCGGTCATCCCCCACGCTTCGGTGATGTTCATCCCCAACCGGTGATACCAGTGCAACAAAGAAGGCGCGACGGGCGCCGAACCGCAGCCCAATACCCGCGCACGATGCAAACCTAATTTACGCTGGATAGCGTATTTAATCAGGTTGTTGACCAACGGAATCGACAGCAACCGATCCAGTTTCTCTTCCGGCATTTTTTCTACGATCCGCGAGCGGAAGGCCGACCATAGACGTGGCACCGAAATAAAGATAGTCGGGGCGGTGGCTTTGATGTCATCGACAAAAGTCTCTAACGATTCGGGGAACGAGATGGTACAACCGCCATACAAACTGCCACCGAGAATGTACACGCGCTCGGTAATATGCGACAGCGGCAGATAAGAAAAACCGCGATCATTCGGCCCCAACTGTACGGTCTGCGCCACTGATTTGGCCGCCCAGCCAAAACGCTCATGGCTGTGCATGACCGCTTTAGGCCGCCCCGTACTGCCAGAGGTATAGACCAGTGACATCAGGCTTTCCGGCTCAGGGATCGGACTTTCTTCCAATGGTAGAAAATCATTTAACAACGCTTGCCACTGATACTGACAAGGCGCGGTAGGATACGGGAGTGCGATCCGTAAAATATCTGGCGGCAACACGGCTTCGACATTTTCAGGATGATCCAACTTCCCGATAAAAATCGCTTTACTCTCGGAATGCTCCAGCACATAACGGATGGTTTCACTGTTCGCCGTTGGATAAATAGGCACACTGACAAAACCGCCCATCATCATCGCAAAATCAGCAATAAACCATTCGGCGCAGTTTTTGGATAGCAGCGCCACCCGATCGCCGGGCGATAACCCCAATCCTCGCAGTGCACTGGCGATCACCCGGGCCTGCCGAGCCACTTCCTTCCACGAATAGCAGTTAAAATGACGATTAACCGGCTGGCGTAGGTAGGTTTCATCCGGACGATGTGCTTCCCAGTAATAGAGCATTTCCAGCGGTTGTTTTCTAACGATACTCATAAATGCCCCCAATGACTGGTGTGGTGATCCCGACTTTTCATTTAATCTTTATTTAACATTATAATCACCATTCATCTACTTATGGCAATCAGTCACAACGTAATTTCACGCTCTTTACGCTATCCGTTAGCTGACTCGAATCAGGTTGCGACATGCTTGCGCCAATAACACCGCCCCTAAAAGCAGTATTGCGCTGGGAATGAGATTTACGCAAACCTTGGATCATTCGCTAATCTGTAATCAATGACTTGTAATCTGATAAACAGGTTACAGTGGTCAGAGTCCGATGGGTTTGCGATAATCCTTGCCTTGTGCTCAGACAATTCAACCACAGGCTTATTGATCCAGATGCTGTATCCGATTAATGAAGTATTTCAGACATTGCAGGGTGAAGGCGTTTACACCGGTGTGCCTGCTATTTTTGTCCGCTTGCAAGGTTGTCCGGTGGAATGCAGCTGGTGTGACACCAAACATACTTGGCAACTCAATGCCGATCAGCGATTGTCCGATCCGGCACTGATCCTAAAGACCGAAGACTCTGCGACGTGGTGTTCGATGACGATCAGCGATCTGCTGACGTTGTTTGCCAATCAGGGCTATACCGCCAAACACGTGGTGATCACCGGTGGCGAACCCTGTCTGTATGATCTCATTCCGCTGACGAGCCAATTAGAAGCAGCCGGGTTCGAATGCCAGATCGAAACCAGTGGTACTTATGAGATCCG
>JBOFCH010000333.1:0-4220 GCA_051645985.1 Plesiomonas sp.
AGCGCGGTGGTCCCACCTGACCCCATGCCGAACTCAGCAGTGAAACGCCGTAGCGCCGATGGTAGTGTGGGGTCTCCCCATGCGAGAGTAGGACACTGCCAGGCATCAAATAAGTGAAAAGCCCATCCGTTAGGATGGGCTTTTTGCGTTTGGGTGCTTATTCTTGCTTCTTCCCTTCTATGTTCCCTCTTTTCTTATTTTTCCCTTTACCGTGTGTGTTTTTCAGTTCTTGCTATTTCTCCTTGCTTGGCTGTTTATTTTTTTATCCTTCTGATCTCATTGATTCTCTTTCTATCTCTTTGTCGCTTCCCTTACTTGATAGCCTACATTCGCAAACTCTTCTCGTAAAATGTGCCATCTTGGATTGCCGTATCAAGTTGAATAGCAAATAAAAAACCCGCCGCAGCGGGTTTTGAGGTGTGATTTTATGGTGTTGTGCTGAGCGATTAATGTGAGCTAGCTTTTGCCGCGCCAATACCGGTTTGTGAGCGCACAAACTGTGGCAGGAACTTGGCATGCTCTTCCTGTGCTGAGCGCGATTTATCGGTGACAGAGAAGAAGAAGATCCCGATAAAGGCAACGGCCATCGAGAATAGTGCGGGATATTCGTACGGGAAAATCGCTTCGGCGTGGCCGAGCACTTTCACCCATACCGTTGGGCCTAAGATCATCAGGGTGACTGCCGTGATCAGCCCTGACCAGCCGCCGATGACCGCGCCACGAGTGGTCAGTTTTGACCAGTACATGGATAAGAACAGAACTGGGAAGTTACAGCTGGCGGCGATGGAGAACGCCAGACCTACCATGAAGGCAATATTTTGTTTTTCAAACAAAATTCCCAGCCCGATTGCGACTAAGCCCAGTACTAACGTGGTCAGTTTGGAGACTTTGATCTCTTCGGCTTCGTTCGCTTGCCCTTTATGCAGCACGTTGGCATACAGGTCATGGGAAACGGCCGAGGCGCCCGCCAGTGTTAATCCTGCTACCACAGCCAGAATAGTGGCAAAGGCGACCGCTGAAATAAAGCCGAGGAACAAGCTACCGCCGACAGCGTCAGCCAGATGGATAGCAGCCATGTTGTTACCGCCAATCAGTGCGCCAGTAGCATCTTTAAATTGCGGGTTGGTGCTGACCAACAAGATGGCACCAAAGCCGATGATAAAGGTCAGGATATAGAAGTAACCGATAAAACCGGTGGCATAGAACACGCTTTTACGCGCTTCTTTAGCATCACTTACGGTGAAGAAACGCATCAGAATATGCGGTAAACCGGCGGTTCCGAACATCAGCGCCAGGCCTAACGAGATGGCAGAGATAGGATCGGCGACCAAACCACCGGGACTCATGATGGCGGTGCTCTTCGGATGCACTTTGATGGCTTCGCTAAACAATGAGGCAAAATCGAAGTTAACGTGTTTGAGCACCATGATGGCCATGAAGCTGGCACCGGAAAGCAGCATCACGGCTTTGATAATCTGTACCCATGTGGTGGCTAGCATGCCGCCAAACAACACGTACAGCACCATCAAAACGCCAACCAGAATAACGGCGATGTGGTAGTTCAGACCGAATAACAGCTCAATTAACTTACCCGCACCGACCATCTGGGCAATCAAGTACAGGGATACCACGACCAGAGAGCCGCAAGCAGACAGGATCCGTACATCTTTTTGCTTGAGTCGGTAAGAGGCGACATCGGCAAAGGTGTACTTACCCAGATTACGCAGCCGCTCGGCAATTAAGAACAGGATCAATGGCCAACCCACCAGAAAGCCGATGGAGTAGATCAGGCCATCATAACCCGAGGTATACACCAGTGCGGAGATCCCGAGGAAGGAGGCTGCCGACATATAGTCACCGGCAATGGCCAGCCCGTTTTGAAAACCGGTGATGCGCCCACCGGCGGCATAATAATCGGATGCTGAGCGGTTACGTTTCGATGCCCAGTAGGTGATCATCAGCGTTGCGCCAACGAAAACCACAAACATTAAGATAGCTGGCAGATTCACCGGTTGGCGTTGCACATCACCGGTGATGGCATCCGCAGCCAAGCTGAGTGTGGGTAGCCCGAGTGTAGCCAGCAGCAGGATAGGGCGCAGGATCATGATTGCACCTCACGGATAATTTCTTGATTCAATTGATCAAACTCACCATTGGCTCGCTTGACATAAATACCGGTTAATACAAAGGCTGTGATGATGATGCCAATTCCGACGGGGATCCCACGGGTGATGCTGGATCCCGCACTGATGGGAGCGCCTAGCCAAGTGGGATCAAAGGCAATCAGCAAAATGAAGCCCAAATAAAATCCCAGCATGATGGCGGACAGCAGCCACGCAAAGCGTTGCCGTTTACTGACTAGCTCTTGAAAGCGTGGATTGCTTTCAATTTTTTGATAGATGTTGTCGTTCATGGTGTGTGCTCTTCTTGTTATCGGGTACGGCCCCGCGCTGTCCCGTTGGGCAGCCAGACGGGGCAATCAGTTACTGAGCGGCTTCCGCGTACAGCGCCTGTTTTTGTTCGATTAAACGCTCGACGACACTTGGATCGGCCAGTGTTGAGGTATCCCCCAGATTGCTGGTTTCACCGGCGGCGATTTTGCGCAAGATCCGGCGCATGATTTTGCCGGAGCGGGTTTTGGGGAGTCCGTCAGTCCAGTGCAGGACATCCGGGGTGGCAATCGGGCCAATCTCTTTACGTACCCAGTCACGCACTTCGGCGTGTAGCGCGGTGCTGGGGTTTTCACCGGCATTCAAGGTGATGTAGGCATAAATGGCTTGCCCCTTGATGTCATGTGGTACCCCGACTACGGCGGCCTCGGCAATTTTCGGATGTGAGACCAGCGCCGATTCAATTTCGGCGGTTCCCAGACGATGGCCGGAGACGTTCAGGACATCATCGACCCGTCCGGTGATCCAGTAATAACCATCGGCATCGCGGCGTGCACCGTCACCGGTGAAATACATGCCTTTGAAGGTGGAAAAATAGGTTTGCTCGAAACGATCATGATCGCCGTACAGGGTACGGGCTTGACCCGGCCAAGCATCCAGCAGCACCAAATTGCCTTCACATTCACCGTCTTGAATATTGCCCATGTTGTCGACGATGGCTGGTTGCACGCCGAAGAACGGACGGGTGGCGGATCCGGGTTTCAGATCGGTTGCTCCCGGCAGTGGAGTGATCAAGATGCCGCCAGTTTCGGTCTGCCACCAAGTATCAACAATCGGGCAGCGATTGTCGCCGATGGTGCGGGAGTACCATTCCCACGCTTCTGGGTTAATCGGCTCGCCGACCGAACCAAGTAGACGCAGACTCTGGCGTGAGGTGCCTTCGACGGCGGCCGTGCCTTTGGCCATCAGGGCACGGATCGCGGTGGGAGCGGTGTACAGAATATTGACCTGATGCTTATCGACAACCTGCGCCATGCGGTTGACGGCAGGATAGTTCGGTACCCCTTCAAACATCAATGTGGTCGCGCCATTGGCCAATGGGCCATAGACCAGATAGGAGTGGCCGGTGACCCAACCCACATCGGCGGTACACCAGTAAATCTCGTCATGGTGATAATCGAAGACGTATTTGAAGGTCATTGCGGCATACACCAAGTAGCCACCGGTGGTGTGCAATACGCCTTTGGGTTTGCCGGTGGAGCCGGAGGTGTAGAGAATGAACAGTGGATCTTCGGCGTTCATCTCTTCTGGAGGGCAGTCATCGGAGGCGTGCTGGGTCAGGGTATCCCACCATAAATCACGGTGCTCATGCCATGCTATCGGGTTGCCAGTGCGGCGGTAAACAATCACTTTTTCGACCGTTTTGACATCGGGATGAGTCAGTGCTTCGTCCACATTTTTTTTCAGCGGTACACTGCGGCCGGCGCGCATACCTTCGTCAGCCGTGATAATCAGCTTGGCGCCACAGTCAATAATACGGCCAGACAGCGCTTCGGGTGAAAAACCACCAAATACGATGGAATGGATCGCACCAATACGGGCGCAAGCCAGCATGGCGACCGCGGCTTCGACCACCATCGGCATATAGATAGTGACCACATCACCTTTGCGCACACCTTGTGCTTTCAGCGCATTGGCAAAGCGGCATACTTGCTGATGCAGTTCACGGTAGGTGACGCGTTTGTCTTCTGCTGGGTTATCGCCTTCCCAGATGATGGCGGTTTGATCGCCTCGCTCAGCCAGATGCCGATCCAGACAGTTAGCGGCCAG
>JBOFCH010000334.1:0-1797 GCA_051645985.1 Plesiomonas sp.
GAGAGTGGATGTGGATAAACAAATCTTCTTGGGTTGACGGTGCCAGAAACGGGGCTTCCCCCAACTCAACAAACGATTTTAGCTCTGGCGCTTCATCATCGCCAGCTAACGTGCGCCATAGCGCCTCACCAAAAGACCAAGTGGCGGAAAGCTCCGCCTGTGGGTCGCTGTCAGCAAACTGCTGCACCATCGCCGGGAATCGCTTGGCAACATCACGTACCCGGGATACTCCCTGTTCAACATGTAAGACAAGGAACATGGCAAAGCGACTACCCTCCGGTACAATTCCGCTTTGTGCAATGGTCATACTGTTCTCCTGTATTATTCTGCTGTTAATGCTTTATATCAGTCAAAAATTATTGTGATGGAGAGGCCTGCCAGAGGATCTGTTTTATCTGCCAGTTACGCAGCGTTTCATCAGGGGGCAGCAGTGTCTGCGGGCCATTCCAATCACCGCTAAACACATAGCGGATCCGCTGATCCTGCGGAGCCTGACAAATCACGGCTGACGTGACTTCAACCTGTCCTATCTTGCAGTTTGCCCCTAAGGCTTGCGGGTAAATATCACCGAAACGGCTACCGACATGAGTACCCCATTGCGTTTTAATTTGTGGGCTATCAATGTCTACCGATGCCACTTGACCATCGGCTTTGCCGTTCACCGTCATCACACGGGCATCATTCTGCCGTACTTCGGCATACGGTAGTACGTCTTTCCCATTTAGCTGCATACCGGTGCGGATCTGATACCCGTCACCCAGTTGCCGACTGATGGCATCGGCTGTTACTGGCGTATCAGCATCCAGTCCCAGCACACTGTCACCGTTAACGGTATCGCTGCTGCCAAACCAATTGCTGACACCTAAGCTACTGCACCCAGACAGGAGCAGAGGGAAAATAATCATCCATACGGGACGCTTCATTCGGGACTCCCTTGTAGTGGCCGCCACTGCCACGATGGCGGTAAGGCGGTAACGGATACGGGGTAGGGCTATCTTACCAGACAATTATCCGGTTACCGGTGATTGCATCCCCAGTAACCGCACAAGTTCCACTTAGGCTACCATCCACGACGATCCATTACATCGTAATGACTCAGGGGGTGGCGGTATGCGAGGGAATAACAAAGCAACATGCCAGACGACGGCTACGCAACACGTAAACCAATGCCCACAAGGTCAGCATCAGCAACGTCGCGGCAGCCAACGTAAAATCGGCCGGAGCCAGCACCAGCGCTTTTAACGATAACAGCAAGTCCCCCACCAGCATCACCAGCAACAAACGACGACTGCTACGCCATAGCCGAGGCCAATGCTGTCGACGACCAGCCAGTAAAAACAAGGCCACCGCCGGTAAACCGATGCTCATGCCCAACCAGAAATCATCGGTTTGTGGATAAAACAGCCGTAACAATCGTTCACCGGTGTCACGTGAAGCGCCAGCAATCAAAAACAGTGCCCATGTTTTGGCTTGCAACACCAAGATCATCCAGTACCACAGTGGCAGTCGTAGCCAGCCGTGCTGGTCATAATCATCCGGGGCATACCAACAAGAATTGGCCACGTTACTCATCCACACTGTCTTCTATCAGGCGCTTGCCTAAACAAATGGTGTCTTGAATATCATAGCCGAGCTTTTCATACATGCTGATGACGGCCTGATTTTCCTCACGCACCAACAGATGAATCTTCGGGCAACCACGCGCAATCAGTTTTTTCTCTACGCGGTTGACCAGTGCATTGGCAATGCCACGCCCACGGTAATCCGGATGTACGGCCAGATAATTAACCCAACCGC
>JBOFCH010000335.1:0-25233 GCA_051645985.1 Plesiomonas sp.
CATGCAGAGTATTGAGCTGATCTTCATAGATCTGGCGGGTATCGTGCAGCAAGCGGCCAATCAGCGTACTTTTACCATCGTCCACGCTGCCACAGGTCAGGAAGCGCAGTAATCCTTTGTGCTGCTGAGCCAGCAGGTAAGCCTCAACGCCATGCTCGGCGATTTGGGCGGCAATTGAACTGTTCATGCATGGCTCCTTAGAAATATCCCTGGCGTTTTTTCAGCTCCATCGAGCCGGCCTGATCGCGGTCAATTAAGCGCCCTTGGCGCTCGCTGCTGGTCGATAACAGCATCTCTTCGATAATGGCGGTCAGTGTGTCGGCCTCCGATTCGATGGCCCCGGTCAGCGGCCAGCAGCCGAGGGTGCGAAAACGCACTTTACGCTGCTCAATGGTTTCGCCGGCTTGCAGCTCAATACGATCGTCATCCACCATCATCAGCATGCCATCACGCTCCAGTACCGGTCGCTCTTTAGCCAGATACAACGGCACAATGTCGATACCTTCCAGATAGATGTATTGCCAGATATCCAGCTCAGTCCAGTTAGAGAGCGGGAAGACCCGAATGCTCTCACCTTTGTTAATTTGGCCGTTGTAATTGCGCCACAGCTCTGGGCGCTGGTTTTTCGGATCCCAGCGGTGGAACTGATCGCGAAACGAGTAGATCCGCTCCTTGGCGCGCGATTTTTCCTCATCGCGACGTGCTCCCCCGAAGGCGGCATCAAATCCATATTTGTCCAGCGCTTGCTTGAGGCCTTCAGTTTTCATCACATCGGTGTGTTTGGCACTGCCGTGGGTAAACGGGTTGATGCCAAGCGCCACGCCTTGCGGATTGCGGTGTACCAGCAATTCAAACCCGCACTCGCGCGCCATCCGATCGCGAAACTCATACATTTCACGAAATTTCCAACCGGTATCCACGTGCAGTAACGGGAAGGGAATTTTGCCCGGATAAAAGGCCTTACGGGCCAGATGTAGCATCACCGAGGAGTCTTTACCTATTGAGTACAGCATCACCGGATTGGCAAATTCGGCGGCCACTTCACGCAGAATATGGATGCTTTCGGCTTCCAGCTGCTGTAAATGCGTCAGTTGTGTTGCGTTCATGAGTTCGTCCTACCCCAGATTAACTACCGCAGGCCACAGCTCGCTGTGCGGCCGCCTGCCGAACCAGTGGAGGGTGTCGGCCAACGCCGCTACTTCTCCGATAATAATCAGTGCCGGTGAACCGGCCTGTGTCGCCAGTTGTGGCAACTGCTGTAACTCGCCACGCAATACCTGCTGGTTGCTGCGGGTGCCGTTGACGATGATTGCCACTGGCGTCTGCGCCGCTCGGCCATGGGCGATCAGCTGCTGGCTGATTTCTGCCGCCTTCAAGGTGCCCATGTAAATCGCCAGTGTCTGACGACCGCGCGCCAGAGTTGACCAGTCCAGCGCATCGCCATCTGGTCGGCAGTGGCCGGTAATGAACATGGCAGTTTGGGCGTGTTCACGGTGAGTCAGTGGAATGCCGGCATAGGCGGTCGCCCCAGCAGCGGCGGTGATCCCCGGTACCACCTGAAACGGGATCTGGTGCGGTAACAGCGCTTCTAGCTCTTCCGCCCCTCGACCAAAGATAAACGGATCGCCGCCTTTAAGACGCACCACGCGTTTTCCCTGTAGCGCCAAGTCCACCAGCTTTTGATTGATCTCATCTTGCGGCACCGAATGATCGCCAGCCCGTTTCCCGACGCAAATCTGCTCCGCATCCCGGCGGATCAAATCGCGGATCTCATCGGAGACCAGATAGTCGTACAGCACCACATCGGCCTGTTGCAGCACCTGCAAGGCGCGCAGCGTCAACAAGCCCGGATCACCCGGGCCAGCGCCGACCAAAAATACTTCGCCGCGTCCTTGCTCACGCTGTGCATGCGCCTTCAGCGCGCGCGCCAGCTCCTGCTCGGCGGCGTCATCACGCTCTTGCTGTACCAGCGAGGTAAAACGGCCACCGAACAAGGCCTCCCAAAAACGGCGGCGTTCGGTGATGCTGTACAACGCCTGTTTGACCGGCTCACGCCAGCGATCAGCCAGCTGCGCCACGACACCAAGGCGCGAAGGCAACAAGGTTTCCAATTTTTCCCGGATCAGACGCACCAGTACCGGCGCACTGCCGCCCGACGAAACCGCTACCACCAATGGCGAGCGGTCAATGATCGACGGCATGATGAACGAGCACAGTGCTTTGTTATCCACCACATTGACCAGTACCGCGCATGCCTCTGCCGCGCGGCTAACCCGCAGGTTCAGCAGCTCATCATCGGTGGCCGCCACCACCAAATAGATGCCATCCAACTGCGCATCACTGAATTCTTGCGCCAGCCACCGCACGCGAAGGTCATCCACCTGCTGCTGTAATACTGAGGTCAGGGTGCGGCTGACTATCTGTACGTGAGCACCCGCACGCAGCAGTAATGCCGCTTTACGCTCAGCCACAGCACCGCCGCCCACCACTAACACCTTACGCCCCGCCAAGCGGGCAAATACCGGTAAAAACTCCATCACTGCGGCCCCTGACATCCTTCCGTATGCAAGCAATATAGAGGCTTATTTGTATGTGAATAAATTATGAATTCATCTTTCAAATTCCGTTTTGTTCTAATGCCTACCGCCTCACTCATACCGCATATCCCCCACCCGATTGCCGCGCCTTTTTTGCGTGCGTTATCCCCCCAGTCAACACTGCTCATCTGGATTGTTCGCGACCAGCATCACACTCCTATCGCGAGAAAACGCTCCATACATTGGGATTTGTTACCCTGTTCCGAGTTTTACCTTCCCTTATCTCAACCTACTTAATTGACAGAGGAAACAATATGTCTTTGTCCCGTTCTCCGCTGGCATTGGCGATTGCTGCCAGCTTGTTCTGTGCGGCATCGGCCAATGCGGCTACCGTTGAACTGCGGGTGCTGGAAACCACCGACCTGCACAGCAACATGATGGATTATGACTACTACAAAGATAAGCCGACCGAGAAGTTCGGCCTGACTCGTACCGCCACGCTGATTGGTGAAGCCCGTAAAGAGGCCAAGAACAGTGTGTTGGTGGATAACGGTGACCTGATCCAAGGTAGCCCGATGGGCGACTATCAGGCGGCGAAAGGGCTGAAAAAAGGTGAACGGCACCCAGTCTATAAGGCGATGAACCTGCTGGATTATCAAGTTGGTAACTTGGGTAACCACGAGTTCAACTACGGCCTAGACTACCTGAAAACCGCACTGCAAGGCGCAGCCTTCCCGTACATCAACGCCAACGTCTTCGATGCCAAAACCGGCCAGCCATTGTTGCAACAATACCTGATCAAAGACACCGAAGTAGTGGATAACGACGGTAACAAGCAGACCATCAAGATTGGTTATATCGGTTTTGTACCACCACAGATCCTGATCTGGGATAAAGCCAATCTGGACGGTAAAGTGACCGTGAAAGACATCAAGCAGACCGCCGAAGAGCTGGTGCCGAAGATGCGCGCCGAAGGTGCCGATCTGGTGATTGCCATTCCGCACTCCGGCGTATCGAGCGATCCGTATAAAGCGATGGCCGAAAACTCGGTCTATTACCTCTCTCAGGTTAAAGGCATCGATGCCATCATGTTCGGCCACTCCCATGGCGTGTTCCCGAGCAAAGACTTTGCCGACTTGCCGGGCGTAGATCTGAGCAAAGGCACCATTAACGGCGTACCGGCGGTGATGCCGGGCCAGTGGGGCGACCACTTGGGCGTAGTGGATCTGACGCTGAACAACGATAAAGGGCATTGGAGCATCGCCGATTCACGCGCCCAAGCGCGACCGGTGTTCGACAAAGCCGCCAACCAACCGCTGGTACAGGCCGATGCCAAGCTGACTGCCGCGCTGGCCGCCGATCACAAAGGCACTCGCGATTTTGTCAGCCAACCGATCGGTAAAGCCTCGGACAATATGTACAGCTTCTTGGCCCTGATCCAAGATGATCCCACTGTACAGATCGTCAACAATGCCCAGAAAGCCTATGCCGAGCACTTCGTACAAGGCGATCCAGACTTGGATGGTATTCCGGTGCTGTCCGCCGCCGCGCCATTTAAAGTCGGTGGCCGTAAGAATGATCCATCCAGCTTCGTGGAAGTGGAAAAAGGTGAGCTGACCTTCCGTAACGCGGCCGATCTGTATCTGTACCCGAACACGCTGGTGACCGTGAAGGTCAACGGTGCACAGCTGAAAGATTGGCTGGAGTGCTCCGCCGGACAGTTCAACCAAATCGATCCGAACTCCAGCAAGCCACAAGAGCTGATCAATTGGGACGGTTTCCGTACCTACAACTTCGACGTGATTGACGGCGTAAACTACCAAATTGATGTGACCCAACCGGCGCGTTTCGATGGCGAATGCAAGCTGATCAACCCCGCCTCCGAGCGGATCAAGGCGCTGACTTTCAACGGCAAACCGGTCGATCCAAAAGCGCAGTTCTTGGTGGCCACCAACAACTACCGCGCCTACGGTGAGAAATTTGCTGGCACCGGTAGCCAGTATGTAGCCTTTGCCTCACCAGATGAAAACCGTCAGGTGCTGGCCAACTACATCAGCGAGCAAAGCAAACAGCATGGTCAGGTGGTGCCAACCGCCGATAACAACTGGCGTCTGGCCCCCATTCATAGCAAAACCAAGCTGGATATTCGCTTTGAAACCTCACCCAGTGACAAAGCCAGCCAATTCATCAAAGAGCATGCGCAATACCCGATGCAGCAAGTCGGTAAAGATGAAAACGGCTTTGCCCTGTATCAGGTGGAGCTGAACGTGCCAGCGGCCAAGCAATAAGCGTAATACTGAGTGGCGGATACAAACGCCAGCAACAAAAAGGCCTTCCATCATGGAAGGCCTTTTTTATGTTTCGATTTTCAATCACTGCGTAATCAAATCACAGCACAGTCAAATCACTACACAGTTAAATTACGGCCAAATTACTGCGACTGCGCAAACGAGCCATCGGCCAGTCGGACAAAGACTACTGGCTTGCTGCCCGCCACCGCATCCAGTTGCAGCGCTTCAACCTCACCTTTAGCATTGGTTTTCACCCGCACGGTTTGCCCCGCTTTGACATTACTCAGCGGTTTATCGGCGGCTTGCGCACGCGTCATCGCCATCAAATCCGGCAATGGCAGGTTTCCGGAGCGAAACACCTGTGCCAGTGTGACACCTTTACCCACCTGATAACTTTGCCAGCCAGCGCTGCTGGTTTCAGCCACTGCTTTTTTCTCTGGCGCTTTTTCTGGTGTTTTCTCTGGCACTTTCTTGGCCACGTCCCGTACCGGCGCTTCTTTTACTGCCGATTCGCGCACCGGCGTTTCTTTAACGACCGGCTTGGCCTTTTCCACTACCCGTGGCGCACTTTTCACTTCCGCGTCTCGGCGCACAGGTGGTTCGCTGCGTGTACGCTCAGCGGCCGTATTGGTCGGTGCCTGCGTGCTACGAGTCACCGGAGGAGAGCTAACCGGCACCGCTTCGCTACGCTGCTCCAGATCTTCTGGCATCTCTTGCGGGATCCGCCGATCCGGTTGCCGCTCGGACAATGCCTCCGGCGTCAGTGCCACCGGGGTATTATCTTGTACGTTTGATCCGCTCGCCCCGACTGACTCTCTTGCTGGCTCGCTACCCGGTGCTGACGCTGTACCCGATGGCAACACCATCCCGATGAGTACCAGCAAGGCACTGACCGTGATCCAGCGGCGATGGAAGGGTGACACCGGCCCCAACCAATTAAAGCGATCCGGCACATGCCACAGCGCCACTAGCGCAGCACGCAATACGCCCGATAAGCCCATCTCCACTGGCGGGAGTTGGATATTCAGCGTCGGCCATTGCCAGTCTGGCAGCGACAGTTTTTCCCGCCAATTTACGCGGGGAGTCCGCCGCTTTGGCACAGCCTTGGCGGGGCGTTTTTTGCCCGGTCTTCCTACCGGTCCGCTATCTGTACGCAGGTCCACTTCATCTCCATGCACTAGACAAACCGCGATCGATTTATTTTTTCCTTTTCACAGAGAAAAGTCACGGTATTTACTATTAAAAATCGCATTTGCGACGCCTATTTTTGCCGGAATGCACCGGTACTGATATGCTCGCACCTCTGTGAGCAGTTTATCTGTAAGGAAAAGAAATGACAGCCTCAACCCTTAATACTATGGAAGCTCAGGCCAGCTATGGCATCGGTCTGCAAATTGGTCAGCAACTGGCCGAAAGCGGCCTGACCGGACTGGAGCTGGATGCCCTGACTCAGGGTCTGCGCGACTCACTGGAAGGCAACGCACCGGCGGTCGCCGTCGATGTGGTTCACCGTGCGCTGCGTGAGATGCATGCCCGCGCAGATGAGGCACGTCAGGCCAAATATCAGGAAGCCGCGGCCGAAGGCGAAGCGTTCCTAGCACAAAATGCCTCCCGCGAAGGCATCACCTGCACCGGTAGCGGTTTGCAGTTTGAAGTGCTGCAACAAGGCGACGGCCCGATCCCAGCGCGCACCGACCGTGTTCGTGTACATTACACCGGTAGCCTGCTGGACGGTACTGTATTTGATAGCTCGGTACAACGCGGCCAGCCTGCGGAGTTCCCAGTCAACGGCGTGATCGCCGGCTGGATTGAAGCGCTGACCCTGATGCCGGTTGGCTCCAAATGGCGTCTGTACATTCCGCATCAGCTGGCGTACGGCGAGCGCGGTGCCGGTCACTCCATTCCGCCATGCAGCATGCTGCAATTTGACGTAGAGCTGCTGGAAATTCTGTGATCCACTAATCCTGCGCTCACGCTGTAAAAAAGCCGTGCGATAAACACGGCTTTTTTGTGCGCCAAATTAGCTCTTGGTTCAACCAAGCCATCGTATACTCGGCGACTTACACCAACTCGACATTCTCAGCTTTTTTACCGCGTTGGTCGCTAACCTCGGTATAAGTGACTGGCTGCCCCTCTTTCAAGGTACGAAAACCGTTACCCTGAATCGCCGAGAAGTGCACAAACACATCCTCTCCGCCCGTATTTTGAATAAATCCAAACCCTTTACTGTCATTGAACCACTTTACGGTTCCCTGCAACTTCGACATCGTATTTCCCTGTGCTCCAAACGGTTTGATGGCAGCCTAACCGAAGAGTGTTCTCTCACGGTTTCACGCTGGCTGTTTCAAGCCTGTGCTCTTGAACAACCTTGAATGGACTACCGACCAGAGCATCATCCTAGCAATCTTGGTTAAAAAATACGCCGCGCTGCTTCGCGTTTTATCGGCAAGTTAACCGCTACCCGCCAGATTTGTGATCTGACTAGATCCCCGAACCTTGATCTTCGGAAGATTCATGCAGACCACACTCGCGCTTCAAGCCGAAAAAGCGCGTCTCCTCCTCGCTCATGCCCGGCTCCCACTTGCGCGTGGTGTGGGTATCTCCTACCGACAGGTAACCTTGCTCCCACAACGGATGGTACGGTAAGCCGTGCTCGGTCAGGTAACGGTGTACCTGCCGGTTATCCCAATCGACGATCGGCAAAAACTTAAAGCAGCCGCGCTGTACACTGAGTACCGGCAGCGCCGCGCGGCTACTGGCCTGCTCGCGGCGTAAACCGGCAAACCAAGTCCCGGCCTGCAACTGCTCCAACGCCCGCTGCATCGGTTCGACTTTATTGAGCTGGTTATAGTGCGCCAGCCCGTCCAGCCCTTGCTCCCACAACTGGCCATAGCGCGCTTCTTGCCATGCCGGTGACAAGGGGCTACGAAAGACCTGTAAATTGAGCTGCAAACGCTCGGTCAGGCTATCGATAAACTGGTAGGTTTCGGCAAACAGATAACCGGTGTCGGTTAAGATCACCGGAATATGCGGCAGCTGCTGCACCAAGAGGTGCAGGCTAACCGCCGCCTGAATGCCAAAACTGGATGAGAGTACATGGGCTCCCGGCAAGTGCTCCAGCGCCCAAGCCACCCGTGCTGTGGCAGGCAAGGCCAGTAGGGCCTGATTCAACGCGGCCAGTGCGTTTTCGCGCGCTGCTGGCTCTAATGCCAACAACGACGATAATGATGGCAAGCTAAGCTGCGCAATCGGCAGTGATGCAGTCTGCTCAGGTTCGTGATGCATAGAGGCTCATTCCGTCTCAATCATAAAAATCACGGGCGGGATCCAACACCGGACGGATAATACCGGTGCGGATAGTAAAATCACCGAACCCTTCTTGTGGCAGACGCTCAGTCGCCCACTGGGCAATCAGGGTATCCAGAATCGTTAAGATCTCGCTGTCCGGTATATTTTCGCGGTACATGCGTGGGATCCGCGTACCTTCACGGTTCCCCCCCAGATGCAGGTTGTAGCGCCCAAGTGCCTTACCCACCAAGCCGATTTCAGCCAGCAGGGCACGACCACAGCCATTTGGACAGCCGGTGACCCGCAGCACGATACTTTCGTCAGCCACGTTGTGACGGGCCAAGATGGTTTCCACTTCACTGACCAGTCGCGGCAGGAAGCGCTCGGCTTCTGCCATCGCCAGCGGACAAGTCGGGAATGACACACACGCCATGGCGTTTTGCCGCAGCGGCGTTAAGCTATCGCTAATCAGGCCATGACTGCGCGCCAACTGCTCAATCTGGGCCTTATCGGCTTCATCCACCCCTGCCACAATCAGGTTTTGATTGGCGGTCAGGCGAAAATCACCGCGATGGACGTGGGCAATTTGTGCCAAACCGGTTTTCAGCGGTTTTTGCGGATAATCCAGAATACGCCCATTTTCGATATACAGCGTCAAGTGCCACTTACCATCGATGCCCTGTACCCAACCGATGCGATCGCCGCGCTCGGTAAATTGGTACTCGCGGGATGGCGCAAACTGCACCTGTGCGCGTTTTTCTACCTCGGCGCGAAAGTTTTCGACCCCGACCCGCTCCAGCGTGTATTTAGTTTTAGCATTCTTGCGGTTGCTACGGTTGCCCCAATCGCGTTGGGTGGTCACCACCGCCTCGGCGACCGCCAAGGTCTGCTCTGGCGTGATAAAACCCAGATCGCTGGCAGTACGCGCATAGGTCGACTTATCACCAAAGGTGATAGATAAGCCACCACCGACCAGCACATTAAAACCCACCAGCTTTCCTTGCTCGGCAACCGCAACAAAACTTAAATCATTGGCGTGCACGTCCACATCATTTTGTGGCGGGATCACTACGGCCGTTTTAAATTTACGTGGCAGATACGTCTCGCCTAAAATCGGCTCAACATCGGTGGTCGCCACTTTCTCCTCATCCAGCCAGATCTCGGCATAGGCACGGGTCTGCGGCAGCAGATGCTCCGAGATTTTGCGCGCCCAGTCCCATGCCTCTTGATGCAACTGCGATTCAATCGGGTTAGAGGTGCACAGCACGTTACGGTTGACGTCGTTAGCGGTGGCTAGCGCATCTAGGCCCAGTGCATGCAGCATCTGGTGCATCGGTTTAACGTTCGGCTTAAGCACGCCGTGGAACTGGAAGGTTTGCCGGTTGGTCAGTCGAATACTGCCATACAAGGTGCTGTCAGCAGCAAAACGGTCGATGCCCAGCCACTGCTGTGGGGTGATCACGCCGCCCGGCAGACGGCAACGCAGCATCATAGCGTGCCGAGGTTCAAGCTTTTGCTCGGCGCGCTCGGCGCGCAGATCGCGATCATCTTGCTGATACATGCCATGAAAACGGATCAACAGGAAGTTATCACCGTTAAAGCCACCGGTCAGGCTGTCGGTCAAATCGGCGGCAATACTGCCGCGCAGGAAATGGCTGTCGCGCTTCATGCGCTCGGCATCGCTCAGTGGCCCATCGACCACCAGAGGCCCCGGATGCTTGCTGCTAAATTGATAGTCACTCATCAGTATACATCTCGCTGATAACGCTGCGCAGCGCGCAGTTCGTCCAGATACGCTTCACTCTGCGCGGCGTCCATGCCGCCGTGCTGAGCCACTATGTCCTGCAAGGTTTGTTGTACATCATGCGCCATCTTGCCCGCATCACCGCACACATACAGGTGTGCCCCTTGCTGTAACCACTGCCAGATCTCAGCGCCGTGCTCGCGCAAACGATCCTGTACATAAATTTTCTGCGCCTGATCGCGTGACCAAGCCAGTGAGATGCGCTTAACCACCCCTTCTTTGACCCAACGCTGCCACTCGACCTGATACAGGAAATCCTCAGTAAAATGCGGGTTGCCGAAAAAGAGCCAGTTTTCTCCCTCCGCCCCCTCGGCGGCACGCTGTTGCATGAAGGCGCGAAACGGTGCAATGCCGGTGCCGGGACCTATCATGATCACCGGCAGGCTGGGATCTGCCGGTAAGCGGAACTGATCATTGGGTTCAACAAACACTCGCAGGCTGTCCCCTTCTTGTAAACGCTGCCCCAGATAGCCAGACGCCGCACCAGTACGGGCTTTATCGCCTTCGGTATAGCGCACAACCCCGACGGTCAGATGCACCTCTTCGCCCACTTCCGCCTGTGCAGAGGCAATCGAGTACAAGCGCGGGGTCAGCCGGCGCAATATGTCGACCAGTTGCTGAGCGCTCACACGTGCCGGGGCACTGGCCAGCATCGCTGGCAACGAATGACTCTGGGCATACGCTCGCAGGGCCGCCTTGTCCTCACGCAAGGCCAGCAGTTCAGGATCGGCACTGAGTGCTGCATAGGCCGCGACGACCGTCGGGGCATTCTGCGTCAACTCCAGTTTCTCGTGCAGGGCGCTAGAGAGCGATAAGCTCTGCCCTTCCAGCGTCACGACGGCATCAGCCGCCAAACCGGTCAGCTGCAAGATCTCGTCCACCAGCGCCGGATCATTGTGTTGCCAGATCCCGAGGACATCGCCGGGCTGATAGCGCAGCCCACTGTCCCCCAGATCCAGTTCGATATGCTGCACATCTTTATCAGAGTGACGGCCGGTAATTTTTTGCTGAGCCAGCAAGGTTACCGAGCAGGGGTTATCTCGGTGATAAACCGCCGCCGGTGGGGCGTCCACTGACGCCGCCCCTGCGCTCATCGGCGCACCGGTGGCGCTGGCCAGTGGAGCCAATGCGATTAGCACGTCCTGCTGCCAACGGGTCGCGGCTGCCGCAAAATCCACATCCGCATCAACCCGCGCCAGTAGCGGCTGGGCGCCCAGCTCACTCAAGCGGCGGTCAAACTCTTTGCCAGTCTGACAAAAATGCTCATACGACGAATCGCCCAATCCGAGCACCGCATAGCGCAGACTCTCCAGCTTCGGCGCACGCGCCGAGAGCAAAAACTTGTGTAACCCCAGCGCTTCTTCCGGTGGCTCGCCTTCACCATAGGTGGCCGCTACCACCAGCAAGACCGACAGCTGCGCCAGTGCCTTGGTTTTCACCTCGCCGCTACGCAGATGCTCCACCTGCCAGCCTTGGGCTTGCAGCTGTTGTTGTAGCTGCTCGGCGACCCGGCGCGCATTGCCAGTTTGCGAAGCCGACCACACGGTGATCACCGGGCGTGCAGCCACGCCGGCTGAGGCAGCGTGAGTGGTATCCGCCAATGGCGTCGATACTGGCACCGCGGCTTGACTGAGCGCCCATGTATAACCTGATAACCATGCCAGTTGCAGGGGGGAGGCCTGCGCAAGGGTCTGTTGCAGACGGCTCAGTTGTTCTGGAGGAAACGGCACTCCGGTCGTCAGTAAATCCTTGGCACTCATGATCACGACATTCCTTATGAAGAGATGTCGTCAGATTACTCACTATTTAAAAGGGCGATAAAGAATGGATAGCGATGGTTAATAACTGAAAGAAATAAGAGAAGGAATAAGAGAAAGTATAGAGAGAAGAAATGAAGAGAGGAGCAAAAGAAAACATTGAGGAACGGATAAAAAACAGGGTGTCCGCACTCGCGCACACCCTGTCAGTCGGTTCGTCCGGCTGTGCCGGTCAAACCTAGTGTAGCGGTATCAGCTTAGAAGCCGAAAGTCAGGCCGCCGTACCAACCGTTGGTATCTACGTCACCGGCTTTGTTGCTTTCGTTGAAGTCCATTTTGGCCCACTGGTAACCGGCTTTCAGGTTAACCGCGCCCATGCGCATAGCCAGACCCAGTTGACCATCATAGCCCCAGGTGTTGTCATAAAATGGCATATTCAGCTCGCCAGTTACTGCCAGCGGAGTACCAGGAATGCGCAGTTCACCGGCAGAATAGGCCAGGAACATACCGTGCTCGACGTTGTGACCGCCAACAGTGTTGGTCTGCTTACGCCAGCCGGCACCCAGATCCACATTGATCAGGCCATTATCCAGCAGCTGGTAGTAACCGATCGCATCCAGCTTTTCCTGCTCCAGCACATAACCACGATCACTGCCATCTAAGCTTTGATAACGCAGCAACGCATTCGGCAACAATGGAATTGGGTGCTCCACGGCCAGACCAATACGATAGCCATCCGCGCTATTGTCTTTTAAGCCGTGACCGGCATCTAACGTTGCACCGGCAATAAATTCGGCGCTACCGCGCACAGCCAGAGAATCGGCCATCGCCGGCGCGGCTGCCAACAAGGCAACCAGAGCTAAACTTTTTTTCATTTTACTTCCTTTACGCAACAACCAATCACCGCAACTCCGGCACCCCTGTGCGGGAGTTTTTGCGGGAATCACACAAAAATCCCCAAATTATGCTTTCGGATGATGATGGCCAGCAGGCGCAACGTCGCGCGCAGTGGCTTGAATCTGTACCTGCTGACCGTTATCAAAAGTCAGCGTTAGCGGAACCACGGCCCCCACCGGCAATGGCTGAGTCAATTGCAACAGCATGATATGCAGGCTGCCCGGTTTAAGCATCAAGGTACCCTTGGCCGGGATCGTTATCTGTTCCACTTTTTGCATATTCATCACCCCATCCGGGCTGACCACCATATCGTGTAGCTCCACCTGCTTGGCCACCGGTGAGCTAACCGCCACCAGCTGACGCACATCCTCTTCCGGATTAAACAAGGTGGCAAAAGCAGCCGACACGTGCGCGCCGGGTACTGTCGCTCGGACATACGGATCGGCAACCTGTACCTCGGCCTGCGCCACGCCAGCCACCAGTAATAACAGCGCAATCAGTCCTGCTCGCATGATGAATTCCTTGTCAATAATCGTCAGTGTTATCGGCACACCCGTACACACAAGGCCGTCATCATGCCATCAAAGGCCCATGTCGACTACCTTTTGCGAGCACAAAACCGGTGAAAAAACCACCGAGGCGATTTAGCGTCGCCGAAAATAGCGCTGACTGGCCGGCACCTTGCTACGTACTAGCCAAACCACCACCACCGCCAGCAGTAACCACGGCAGTAGTTTCAATGCCAATGCCAACATGCCGCCTAACAGCATCAGCGCAAAACCGGCCAGCAAAGCCAACAAGGCGCCCAGTACCGATAGCCCCGTTGCCAGCAAGACGATAAAAAAGCCCAGTACAAATAACAGTTCTAACATCATTGACTCCTTGCGGTGCTAACAGCGCCGACCGCGCGATAACCCATCACAGAGCGCGGCACCGGCGCGCCCTTACCGGGTTAAGCAATCAAATTTCATGCCAGCCTCAAGCTAGCTGGATATCGCTTTCAACTCAATCAGTTAGCGTTAAACGCTGGATCTGGCGGCGGTCGAGAATGTGCAATTTGAGCGATAAATAGCGAACTTCGCTAACTAAGAGTCAATGATACCCATGCCGATCACGGCCGCTTAACTACTTAGCCGCTTAGCGGCGCACCATCGCCAGCGCTTGCTCCAGCACCGCAATACCGGCGCCCGGCTTGTGGGCATTTTCACTCAGGTGACGCCGCCACTGGCGCGCGCCAGGGATCCCTTGGAAAATCCCCAGCATATGGCGGGTGACATGCCCTAAATAAGTACCCTTGCTCAGTTCGCGCTCGATGTACGGGTACATGGCTTCGACTGCCGCAATGCTGTCGGTTACCGCCGCACACGGGTCAAATAGGTGTTGATCCACGTGGGTCAAAATGCTCGGATTTTGGTACGCCTCACGCCCCATCATCACCCCATCCACATGACGTAAATGCTCACGCGCCTCATCCAAGGTTTTTACTCCGCCATTAATGCCGATGTTCAGCTGCGGGAAATCTTTTTTCAGCTGATAGACCCGCGTGTAATCCAATGGTGGGATCTCTCGGTTCTCCTTCGGACTTAGCCCGGATAACCACGCTTTGCGCGCATGTACGATAAAGTTATCGCACTCACCGTTGCCGGCCACGGTCTGGATAAAATCCACCAAAAAGGCGTAACTGTCTTGGTCATCGATCCCGATCCGGGTTTTGACCGTCACGGGGATCGACACCTGATCGCGCATCGCTTTGACGCAATCGGCCACCAGCTGAGCATTGCCCATCAAGCAGGCACCGAACATGCCGTTTTGTACCCGATCGGAGGGGCAACCGACATTCAGATTAATCTCATCGTAACCACGTTGCTCAGCCAAACGTGCGCACTGCGCCAAATCAGCCGGATTACTGCCACCCAGTTGCAACACCACCGGATGCTCTTCCTCGTTATAGGCCAGATAGTCACCCTTGCCATGAATAATGGCACCCGTGGTCACCATCTCGGTATACAGCTGGGTATGCTGACTGAGTTGACGATGAAAATAACGGCAGTGACGATCGGTCCAGTCCAGCATCGGTGCGACAGAAAAACGTCCAGACCAGTAATTACCCGTATAATCAGGCTTTACGCAGGGTTTTTGGTGCTCCGCTGATTTTTTATTATCGTGCATTTTCTCTCATTTACGGGTATTTTTCGTTTATCGGTACACCATAGAGTACACCACGTCTTGGTGTACTGACGGCAAAGTGAGTTCAATAATGGCTTATTTTAACATAGTTAAGCGACCACGCGCAGATGGCACTCCGCGATGGCGTTGCACTGTCGGAATCAAAGAAGGAGGCAAACATCTCTATCGTGAGTCAAAAACTTTCGCTAAAGAGGCATTAGCAAAAAGCTGGGGTAAACGAAAAGCTCTTGAGTTAGAGAACGGCGGAGTACCAGAACAGCACCACGCTAACAACATAACACTGCGTGAGCTAATTACTATCTATATGAATGATCCAGCATCAAAAGGCGGAAGGACAAAAGAGTATGCTCTGAGACTACTACTTGACTGTGAGATTGCAGCCATTATGTTGTCAGATATAACAGTTCAACATGTCATAGAACATTGCAGAAACAGAGTGTCCGCAGGTGCCGGGCCAGTGACCGTTGGTATGGACATCACATATATCGCTGGAGTGATGGATTCAGCAAAACCGATATACGGGATAGCATATACTGAAAATCCTGCGAGAGAAGCAAGACCTATGCTCAATAGAATGGGTTTAATCGGTAAGTCACAAAGGCGCAGTAGGCGACCAAAACAAGACGAACTCGAATTGCTAGAAGATGGGCTTAGAAAACGTCAGCAACAAGAGGGAGCCAAAATCCCATTCGTTGATATCCTTCGCTTTTCAATTCTATCATGCATGCGAATTGGTGAGGTTTGCAAAATTCGCTGGGATGACATTAACGAATCTCAACGCGCGGTGCTTGTGAGAGATAGAAAAGACCCTCGGAAAAAAGAAGGTAACCACATGCTTGTTCCACTCTTAGGTGAAGCATGGGATATCGTTCAAAAACAACCAATAACCGAAGACCGGATTTTCCCATATAACTCACGATCCGTAACCGCAGGATTTCAACGGGTACGGAATGCACTGGGTATTACTGATTTACGATACCATGACATGCGACGAGAAGGTGCAAGCCGGTTATTTGAGGCCGGATTCAGCATAGAAGAAGTGGCACAAGTTACTGGGCATCGCTCTCTGAATGTTTTGTGGCAGGTTTACACTGAACTCTATCCAAAATCATTGCACGATAAATACAACAGCATGAAAAAATAATCTCTGTAGTATGTTTTCATACTGCTGCCGTGCTATCTATTTAAAATCAAAAAGTTACGCACGGCAACATTACCTATTCAATTAATGGGATCTTAATGCCAACTCGCCAGCCCATAAATGCATCAACTGCGATATGTGTGAACATTGTGGAAATTTCCTTTAATTTCATAGAAATAAAATCATGTGTTATTTTTTGTGTTGCTTGCTTGTAGAACAATAAACACCCACCACTTTAGGCGTAACACAAACCGCCACCGAGCTGGTGGCGGCTAACATACTAGCGCCCTGATAGATAAAAACGCACAGCCAATTCACACGCGGCCGTAGCAACCACCACTGCGCCAATCGACACACCGATAAGAAGCCCGACAAAAACAGAGCTACTTTTCACCCCAGATAAAACCTCTCTCGCATCCCTGAGAGACACCATCACCCTATCTTCCAATTTATCTGAAATATCCACTGCTTATGCCTTGTACAACAAAAATAGCGTTCACGATGAACATCTATAAACAGGGCTTAGCCTATATAATATCTACAGTTAAATCATAGACATATATACAGTTTGTCACATTTAGGACAGGGGTTGTCCATTTTTGGAGATTTCGGACGTGTAACGTCCGGTATATGACAGTATGACAACTCGAACCGGTGCCGTTAATACGTTATCTGTCCTGAGAAAAATTAGGCATGAGAGGAATATCTCTGCTGGAGAGATAGGAAAAGCGGTGGGTATTTCTGATCGTCATGTAAGACGAATAGAGAGTGGTGACTCCCCTATGCCTCTAGACTATATGGATGGTTGGTTATCTGTTCTTGGCGTATCAGGAATAGAACTAAGTTTAAGAGTCGCTGTGCATAGATATAAAATTACCGGGACAATTGATGATCATGATGCGGTTATTGAAGCTGCAATCCGCGTTTTACCGGATGAAATGAAAAGTCACATTACAGAGCTAATTATGTGGGCGTTAGCGAAAATATACTAAGTGAAAGAAAGCCTCGCTCGGCAGAGTGAGGCTATTCGTGCGTGTGCCAATTAATACCAGCGTCCATAGCCAGCAGCTGACATAATTACCACAGTAGAAAGCGGATCCGTGTATGTATAACCATCCACAATGGCATAAATTGCACTACTGTTGTCTTTGTACCCATTTTTATTTAATTGCCCCATCGCATACACATTGCCACTATCTGTACCCAGCATGGTGAAAGACACATGGTCTGGTCTTTCAATAAAGGAATGAGGCCATGCAGTAGTAGCTGAAAAATTATGATTAACAACTGTCGATGGCACAGTTAACCTACAAAAGTTTATAAGCGTACCATCTGCATACTTGATATACCGACCGTTGACATTTGTTCCAGTTTGAATAATAGCCCCTGTTGGAACCCCGCCTATTTGGGAGACATCACCTACAATGCTATTACTCCCATACTGTTGCACCCAACCGACAACCTTATCTGGATAAATTGCCAACGAATGACAAATGCCATCTAAGCCAATGGCAAATACACACCGGTAATTAGCACCATGATCAATAACGAGCATATCGCCACCAATCCACCCTTTTGGTGCATTCACAACTCCCGCGCCAGTCCTAATCAGCTTTGTCTTTGTATTTCTCAGAAAGGCGATCAAATCCTGACCGTCAGGTACAAGCTGAGCGCTTGAATCTAATTTTGCATCAAGAGCATCAGACAGACCT
Source organism: Plesiomonas sp. (assembly GCA_051645985.1). Classification (GTDB taxonomy): domain Bacteria; phylum Pseudomonadota; class Gammaproteobacteria; order Enterobacterales; family CAMTGL01; genus Plesiomonas. Next base: position 17,615 of record JBOFCH010000335.1, read on the forward strand.
AACACTCCGCTAATCGTATGCGCGCCCGCTTTCCCTGAATGCTGATTAATAGCTGCGGCAACGCTTCCCGCCGGCTCAGCCCCAATCTTTTCCGGAGTTAAGGTAACTGCGCCCTTTTCACCCTGCACACTGGTGACCGACTCGGTATTGTCGATTTTGTAATAGCTACCACCCCCAGAGGTGGTGTAGATCAGCGTATCACCGACACCATAATCTACACCGCCAACGGTTCCACCCTTAGTGACCTTCCAGAACGTCGAGCGCGCAGTTCTGCCAACTTGGACTGGTGGAGGATAGACACCCGATGATAAATCAGCAGAGCCGCCATCAATCAACGCGCCAGCAGTTGCGGCGGCAGCCTCTTGCGCTTGGCGAGCATACTCCGCAGCGGCAGCATCATGTTCCGCGGCTGACGCTGCTTTCTGTGTCGCGGTATCAGCAGCACTCTGCGCCATGATGGTTTTTGCTGCAACCTCATCACGCATCTGGGTAACAGACTGCGTATTGGCTGCTACGGCATGAGTGTTTTCTGCAACTTGCTGCGCCTTGGAACTGACCGTTTGTGTATTCTGTGCCACCTGTTCGGTATTTCGCTGAACAGCTGCGGCGTTGTTAGCTACTGAAACCGCATTTTCGGACACCTGCGTGGCCTTCGCTCGGACATCCGAGGCATCTCCCACAATGCTGTCACGCGCAGCATTCGCAGCATTAGCTGAAGTGGTAGCTTCCTGTGCTTTATTCTCCGTTACCTGCCGGTTCTGCCCCGTAGCCGTGGCATCTTTAGCCGTTTGATCTTTGGCTGCTACTGCGGTTTTCGCCGCATTTGTGGCTAACGTAGTTTTCTGTTCTACAACGGCTCTATCTGATGCAACCTGCTCTGCATGAGTTGCTACATCACTGGCTAACTGAGTGATTTTTTGTTCACTGTTCTTGGCTGACTCAGCGGCTTTCACCGCCTCTCCACGCATGCTGTCAACCAGCCGGATAATCTCAGGCGTGAGATCATCCTCACCAGGAGCCATAAGAAATGTATTTAAGTCGCCAGGTAACGAATCAAAATAAACGCGAATTTGTCCAACTCGTTCAGGTTCAGCACCATAAATACTCACTGCAATATCATAAATGCCAGGAGCAGCATTAAAGCTGTATTCACCATTGCCACCGGTTACGCACTGATAGGTCGCATGCTTGAGTACTACACTGCTATTTTTCACACTATACAGTGTCAGTGTGACGCCTGAGCGTGGTTTATCATCGGCCGGCTCAACCAACCGTCCTGAAATTTTCACCATGATAATCACCCTAAATGAATTACATCTGCCGGAACATCATCAGCAGATTGACCTGTGAAGGGATAGAAACCTGAAAGTTCTGGGTTGCAAACCTGATCCGGAATGACACCCGGGTATCTACATTTCGAGGAATGAATGCGGTTAGCGGTCTGGAGTACAGAGAGTTACCCGCGCCAGACAGCATGAATGAGTCCACCACAGCACCGTTTACTAATAGCTCACAGAATGCTTGTGTCTGGTTGGTACTGATGGTCATGCCATAGTTAATGCCATCTATTTTGATAAACGAGTCAAACACATCTGATCGCACTATGCGGTCTAAGAACGTAAATACCCCAGCCCCTCCGCCTATACCAAAAGCACCGATATTGATGGAGGCGCATTTACAGATATCACCGATAATCTTGTCCGCTTTTACGGTACCAGCAAAGTCACCAGTCATGCCTTCAATATGCCCACCAATCAATACTGGCGTTTCTATTACTCCACCTTTAATTACTGGAGCATTAATCTCCGTACCAGCAACTAGACGATCACCCCGGATAGTTCCTAGCGCGATCAGATTGCCATCCATGAACAGCTTCGGAATTTCCCAGGCACTGCCGTTATACATCCGCGACTCTGTGCGAGTAATATGGCCGCTGCCATCTAAGGCATACACCGTGAAGACGGTGTCCTTACCCGGCTGAGTATTAAAGGCTGAGGTGAATAATGCGTTAGCTGTTTGGGCATCAGATGGGAACACACCGGTATCTGTTCGTAAACGGAATACACCACCAGCCCCGTTCCCCAGATCGTTTTTACTCGATATCGCGGTACCATCCAGTAACCGCAACTCTCCCTTCACCACCAGCGTTCGACGTCTGTTATCCCAATAGAGATTGCGCTGCAACGTGTCCGGATCGGTAAACGAAACAAAGTCAGCCAGAAAATCTACCGCACTAGCCTCACTTTCTGCCGTGACCGTAATACCCGATACACGCCCTTCCTTGTTGACGACTAAGGCCGCCCGATCGGAGAGCAGAACAATATTGGAACTGTTCTTTTCCACCATCTGCGACAAGTCTTTCGCCCAGTCAAGCTTGGGAATTTCAGGGCCGATCAGGTCGAGAATGTCCTCTGGTTGGAGCAGGGTTTTAATGCTCGCGATCACTAATGTGGATTTTCCCACTCCATTCACCGCACGGCAGCCATACCAGTATTCAGTATCAGGAACACACTCCTGATCGTTGACTATCATTGCGCGGCCAAGCGGTTCGCTCATCGCCTCAACCTCCGCACGGCTCATGCCCTTAAACCACTCATACTGTGTCCCCAGCGAGGTTGGCGGCTGAATCACAGGGCGAGCGGTGACACTGAAGTTGGTTGACCTGAGCAATAAGGATGTCGGTGCGGTTGGTGGTGCGATCGTAAAAGAGCTTTCCGTCTCTTGGCCTAACTGGCCACCCGCATTTTTACCGCGGATAGAAACGGTATAGTCACCCAGCGGTAAGCCGTAACAGACATACTCAGGATCAGTAGTGGTATCGCGAAGGTGGAGCTTATCCGCACGGCTCAGCCGTACTTCAAAGCTAATCCCCTCTATGACTCTAGGCGTGTCCCAACGCATCTTGATTTGATAGCTGTCGCCATACGGGAAAGCATCAATTTTAAGGTGCTCTACCGGTGGGATTTTGCCGCCGAAAATCGTGTCCGGTTTTGGGTCAAATACAGCGCCAGCATCAACCACCGCCTCTTTGTTCGGCTCGTGCTGTACAGCCTCAATTTTGAATTGTGTCGCGGTATCCGTTTTCTCTTCGGTGATTTTGATGCAGCGGAACAGCCGAGGGCGAATATCGTCACGCGAAAGCGTCCAAATATCACCGGCACACATACCGGTCGGCACATTCCCCAGCACAACGGTATCAGCTGTCGGCTGACTGAATATCTGCGCTCTGACTGGTTTTGCATCGGCACCAATCCATGTCAGATACGCCGTAGCGCCATGATCAATCTCCGGTAACTCCACATCACGGTCGAGCTGCACATTCTGACCGATCACCTTTTTAATCCGTCCGCCAATGCGGATCCCCGCATATCCACTGTCAGCTATTTGGATGATGTCACCGGGTAAATGTTTCAAGCCATCACGGCCAATTGAGAATGATACGGATTGACGCTCTAGGCGTTCGGTTTCCAATATCCACTTGCCAGTGCGGTGCGCTTGTCCGCGCGAGGTACAACCAAATGCCGACACTTCTAGAACGTTCAGGCCATAACGGGCAATGGCTTCATCATCGGCGACATACTCAATCTGTGTCTGCCAACCGTTATCCGGAGAGATGTACTGAACGTGGATTGCGGTGTGCCGCGCTTTGCGCGCACTACTTTGATAGGTAAAACGGCCATCAATAACATTCGCTTCGGTATACATCCATACCGGATCCGCTGGCCTATCTTGAATACAGGTTAGGGATAACCCATCCCAAACAGGCATCCCGCGAAAGACTGAGGCTAAATCACTGATCACGTCATAAGCTTTGCGCGCATCAGCCAGATAGACGTTACAGGTCATGCGCGGCTCTTTATTCCCATACCCATCATCTACCAGTTCATCGCAATAGCGGCCAATCATGTACATGGCAAACTTGTCAGCACCAAATGTACCCAATCGTTTTCCAAGTCCCGCACGTTCGCAGGTCACCAAGTCGTAGAAAATCCATGCAGGGTTATTTGTCCACGCAACCTTGAAATTACCCGTCCACAGACCGGTATAGGTACGGGTGTACGGGTCATAATTATCAGGAACCTTAACCAGCCGACCGCGCATCAAGTAAGTTCGACGCGGGACGCCACCGCTAAACTGCTCCGGATCAATTTGCATCCCTACAACCGCAGTGTTCGGGTACGTCAGTTTGGCGTCAATGATTTCGGTGTAGCTTGACCAGATGGTACGGTTTTCCAGTTTGGATGACGTGCTGTCTGCCGTTAGCCTCACTACTCGCATATTGAATGGCCGAGCCGGCAAGCTATCTAATATTACCGAACGCAAATAGGTGCTGCGGGTTTTACCGCTAATCACCACCTTCTGCGCATCAAACCAGCTTCCTCCGGATGACTGTAACTGCACCGACATTTCAACTGTCGAGCCATACATGTCGCCGTCATCTTCCATCTGTAGAAGCGCCTGCACACCAACGGTCACGCGGACGCGGTTGATATCCGGATCCGTAATGCTCCGGACAACCGGCTTACCCGCCTTTACCTCAACATCAACACGAATTTCATTTTCTACCGCTGGGAAACCGGACAAATAGCTTTGGGCTTGCGTACCGGAGCGCCACTCGGCATTCACGCCACTAAAATTGGCCTCTCCGGATGCACTGATAACTGGGGTATCGTTGAGGAACACACCTTGCAATCCACCAACCGGCCCCTCAATGGGGCCTTCGGCAATCAGATCAATCAGTGACAATACCTGACGAGATTTGAGGTTATCAGGTTCTTCATATGGAGTATGCTGACTCCCGCCGCCCTTACCCATCGAGTTACTCCGTTGATAATCCCTGTGACAGCACCTTGCTACCGGTCATCATTTCCCCGTACAGCAACGGGACAAATGCCCCCTGCGCAATGGTGTTATCCAAACTAGAAAAATAGGTATTTTCTTTTCCGTTATCGGTGGTTCGACTCTGCAATGTCGGCGTCTTAGTCAACAATGAGGCCACACCGCCCAGCGCCATCGAGGCACCGATAGTCCCCATCGCGGCATAGACACCGGCTGAGATAAACGAAAACGGCGTAAAGAAAGACGCTGCTAATAAAGCCGTGCCGAGAATAGTTTGAAACCAACCGTTCTTGGCACCACTCACCACCGGCACGATGTGAATTACCGCATCTGCCGGCAACGGGCTGGTCATACCCGTAACCAAATCCTGTTCACCGATGTCGTCACGATTGATACGCAGCCGGTACCGACCATTCTGGATATGCGTTCGTAAATCGGGAATTTGCCAAGTCAGGCACTGCACTGCCTCAGCAGCTGTGGTTACGGATAAATCAAAGCGGCGACCAAATCGTTGTAAATCGCCGTATAACCGAACGATGGCCATTGTTTATGTCTCCAAACGCTATGAAGGTAACGCGCCCAGAACCCGCCAAAGGGATCGCGGCGGCTAAAATGGTTAGGTGGATGATGCAAGATCATCTGATTGCCCAGATAGACAGCGGCGTGATTGGCAGCCGTGCTACCGAGGTGGATAAGAAAAATATCTCCGGGTTCGGCCTCTTCTACCGGCACCTGATAGAAACCGGCATCGACCATGTTGTCCAAGTACAGCTCGGCGCCGGTGTGCCACCAATTATCCGCTCGTCCGAACTCAGGCAAACGGATCCCGCACAGGTGATAGGCATCGCGCATCAGCGTGTAGCAATCCATTGAACCATGAGCAAAGACTCGACCCGCCAGTGCAGGAACCGGCAAGTATTCATGGCATTCTCCTTCACACACGACTATCCATGGGATCCCCATCTGTAACTGCATGTGCCGGTCAGCACTACTCAGACAGGGCAAACCCTCTGGATGACTGTGCACAAGGGCTACCACGCTTTGTCCGTGCTGCTCGGCATCAATCCATGCTTGCGAGGCTATTTCAAAGGTACTGAGTGGATCTGCGGCCACGTTTTCACAGGGATAGTAACGGCCATCACTGAGCAAAAAACCGCACGATTCCAGTGGCTCACATGCCAAGGCATGAGCCAATATCTGCTGTTGAGCCATGATGGATTTACCTGAATTTTGCTGCCGATGGAAAGCCGCCAAACGGCAGTGGATTGTGAGCACCAAATCGGAGCTTGCAGCTGGTTAGTCGCTTACCGCAACGATCACATGCTGGGTCTGAGGTTGGATTATCTTTGATATCGGCGACTGGCCCGCCGGTATACCCACAGTCAGCCGAACGATACTCCACAGAGCAGACGTCAGCCAAAATTGGGCGGCACGGGATGATGGCACCATCTGTCTCACACGGCAGCGCCAACTCATAAGAAACAGTTTCTCTGGTCTGTTCAATCATGCGCTCAATCTCGAAGCGCAACACTACTTCTTGTGTCGGATCCGCATTGGTATTCCCCTGCGGAAAGTTCACGGCATCCAGAAAACGGGCATACACCTGGCGACGCGTCACTATCGCGCCAACCAGATCGTCAAACTCAGCATTCAACCCGGTTAGAAGGCCGCCCACATTCGCCAAGGTGAGTTTAGGTCGGTTACTGGAGCCTTTAGCATTCCCCTCAAAACCGGAACCAGAAACCGGAAATGCCACATAGATTTGCCCTCGCCACACAACCGGTTGCCGTAGCTCTGTCATTCCAGCATAAAAACGGTATACATCGCCACCGAATGCCGACATATCAACATCGTATAAAACAAGCAGCGCATCTTGTTCAATGCGCGCCGTTTCAAAAATCATGGCATCGCTAATTTCTCTCACAGCACCACCTCATCAAATTCTGCGCTGATTTCGGCATAGGTGTTGTAGGTTTTACGTGACCACTTCCGACACACATATCGCCCTTGCTGCCATGAGTCCGGAGGCGTCCACAAAAACGCACGCACAGCACCATGATCAAACAGGAAATTATGTATCGCAGTAACCCGGTCTTTCTTACCGCGAAACTCTAAACGGTACTTGGCTAATCGATGATTTATCCCGTCCGGACTGCGCTGCTCATAGCCGTCACCGAACTTCACCGCGTTAACACGTGGCTCGTGATTAGCCTCCATTGCCGAACGCGGAACCCAGCCAAAAGTATGTAACGCCACATCAGCCTCCATAAAAAAAGCCCCGACTGTATAGACGGGGCCACGCTTTATCCTGCCAATATTCCTCCTGGCCTCGTTTCATCAACCATGGCCATTTGGGCAATTTGATACATCTGCTGCTTCATGTCCTCTGACCAAGCTGTTAACTGTGACTGAACACCGCCATCCCCGGACGTTTGAAAAACATTGTGCATAGTGATCTGCATGGAACGCTGACTGCCACCCAGCATCTGGGCTGTATCACGCCGACTGACTATCTGGGCTGGCCCAACGACAAGTTCGGGGCCGATCTCACCAGCAATCCCAAAACTGCCACTAGGGATGTAACCGCCAGAGTCATGATATCCAGTAAACTTCGGGATCTCCGGTATCAAATCACCTAACCCGGGCGTAGTTGCCGCTCCGATACCACCACAAAATCCGAAAAACGACATCGCACTACGAGCCACCCACGTTTTTACCGCAACCTCCATTAACGTTTGAACCATGGTCTGCAAAATAGTGGCTGATGCGCTACGCATAAC
>JBOFCH010000336.1:0-7304 GCA_051645985.1 Plesiomonas sp.
TTACCTCCGCGACGATACAACTGGCCGAACTACGCCTTGACACGCCCCTGTTGCTGGCCGAACAGGATCGCCTGCTACTGCGCGATATCAGTGCGCGCCAAACACTCGGTGCCGCACTAGTACTGGATCTTTTTCCACCACAACGCGGTAAACGCCGCCCCGAGCGTTTAGCCTTCTGGCAGCACTATCACAACGTCATGAGCGATGATGCCAAGGCATTATCCCTGCGCTTAACGCAAGGTGCGTTGGCCCCTGACCGCTTCGCGTTAGCTCGCCAGTTAGACCGTCCGACACTGGCGCAACTTTGTCAGCAACAACATGTGGTTACCGCCGACAACTGGCTGCTCAGTCAGACACACGCTGCGGCGCTGTCCCAACGTCTACTTGACGTACTTTCTGATTTTCATCAACAGCACCCAGACCAACCGGGTCTCAGCCTAAGTCGACTGCTACGCATGGCACTCCCTGCCGAGCCAGTCAGCTGCGCCGAATCCCTATTACGCCAGTTGCTAGAAACTAGACAGATCCACCACCGGCAAGGCTGGCTACATCTACCTACGCATCGCGTGAGCTTCAACCCAGAACAACAAGCGGTGTGGCAACAAGTTGTTCCACACTTACATACGGATACCGCTTGCTGGGTCCGGGATCTAGCGCATACCTGCAATCTGACCGAAAACGACATGCGCACACTACTTAAAAGCGCTGCCGCCCAAGGTAAAGTCACCGCCATCGTACCGGATCGCTACTGCCTACAAACCCACCTCCTACACTGCGCCGAGCTGATCCGAACTCAGCACACGCAGCAAGGTCATACTTCAGCGGCAGATTTTCGCGATCAGTTAGGCATTGGCCGTAAGCTGGCGATTCAGATCTTAGAATATTTTGACCGCAGTGGTTTTACCCGCCGACGGGCCAACACCCATCTGCTGCGCGATCCGCGCATGTTTACACGGATGGATGACGCACATACGCATAGTGCAACGCCAAATAACCAACATACAAACACAACCGAAAATATAACCGGCGGACAAGAAACCCAGATAACCGACACCATACAAGCATAAAACTATCAGGGATAACGCCTGCATTTGTATCTGGCTTTATCCCTGAATATCTTTATAATTGAGCGCGTTATCGCGTATTCACCCTCTTACGCACAAAGGAAGATCGTCGTTTCCGGTGAGGCGGCTGGACTTCAAATCCAGTTGGGGCTGCCAGCAGTCCCGAGCAGGTTCAACTCCTGTGATCTTCCGCCAATTAAGCTCTCCTGAACTCTCCCCTCGTCAACAAATCGATTGTAATTCAATGATATACTGACAACAGTGACTCTCTATCGAGTCAAACTGCCAGTCGAGCGGGTATCCGCACGCTTACAACGCTTATAGGGAAAGCTTTATCGCGGCCATGTCACAACTTAACCGGCACTGACCACAGCCATTGCAAGCATCCCCCACCTGCGGAAACTGACCTATGCTCAACGTAATGGCCTGTTTCGGGCACTGCTCTGCGCACAGCCCACACGCCATGTGCGCCTGAGTACAGCGGGTGCTGATCTGTGCCCGCGCCGCTAACCGCCAAGGGCGATCACTTCGCAATGCGCCTGATGGACATGCGCGTGCGCACGCCTCGCAGCCCTCACACCACCGCTCAGCATAATCAAATCGGCTTTGCCCCTGCGCATCCAGCGACAGCGCCTGCACCGGACACGCACGGACACAAGCCCCACATCCGGTACACAAACTCTGAAACTCACGCTCCTCGGCACTGTAAGGGGGACGACAGACACTCACCCGCATCGGCATGCTAGGCACCGGATCCGCAGGAGGCTCGGCGGCCCAATTCATGCTCAAAAAGCGCCGCCGCGACAAAATGCGTGGGTTCTCCAATCGCTCGGCTAATCGTTGTGTGGTTTTCATGTCAGGCTCTTTTCATCTCCACGCCAACAGGGTTCATTGCAGGCGCACAGGCCGGTGACTTAACGAAATAGCGGTTTGTTGGCCACCGTCACATCCAGCGTTTGCGCTAAATCATGCAGATAAATACGCGCTAACTGCCCTAACTCTTGGTAAAACGCACTTTCTCCACTTTCGATCAGCGCATCCAAATAGGCATACGCCCACGGCAATAAGTGCTCGGCCAACAGCTGCTGAACCTGCGCAGTTTGCTGCTGTTCGGTTAATAACGCCAGTGTCATCAGCATCAAACCAAAGTGATCCTCCGGCTCATGCTGCTGCGGGGTAAACTGCAATCCACACTGCTGCAAGAACTGTCGATAGGCCATAGTGCTGTCGCCCATCAGCAGCCCTTCGTGATCCAGATATACCGAACCCCACGGCGGCGCGGGCATGCTGCCTTGGCCAATAAACAGCACACTGTGCTGATACAACAAGGCTTCATCCAGCGCCGGCAATTGGCGCAACAACGGCGCGGCCTGCGCTTGGCAAGAAACCGGCAATAAGCCTTTAATTTCATCCAGTACGCCGAGCGCCGCCTGAAATTGCGGGTCGGTTGGTGGACAGTAAAACAACACCCCTAAAAGTCGTGGGATGGCTGCCAGTGATGACATCATGGTTCCTTCAAGATTTTCTGATTTTCGGTGCCTGATTGCTCTTGCTACGCACCGATAATGGCTTGATCTGTATGTTTCGCTCTCGCTTGAGGCGGTGTACGGCCCCATTGGACGCCGTACACCGCTGTAACTTTATTGCTCACAGCGCTTGTTATTTACTCCCGACAAGAGCAACAAACGAGCGCTTAAGCAAACGTGATTACATGCTAATTTGCCACAAGTCGTAAAACGCAATACGCCCCAGAAGCTCAGCAGCCATCACCGCCACGGCCACCAGCGCCGGTAACCATTTCGGCTCCTGACGCGCCGCCAGCAACAATGCCAGCGCCAATAGCGCGGTTTGCAGTTGCCATAAGCCGGTCACCGCCGCCAAGGCCGCGCCTCCACTGCTGGCAATAAACGCGGCATAGCCCAACTTGGTGGTAAGCGCAGCCACAATGCCAAGCCCCATCACCCAACGCGCCCATGTCACGCCCAGCAAGCTTGCCAGTGCGCCGCCACCCATGAACACGGTCAACAGGTGCATCAAGGTGACATGCCCGCTCGCCCAATGCGGCACGGTATCCAGCTGATAGATTTGCGGGATAGTCCAGACAAACAGCAACCCCACCGGCACAGCAACGCCGAGCAGCGCACGACTTAAGCCCGGCGCAGCCTGACGCCAGCGCAATAGCGCACCTAAGCCCGCACAAGCGATGAAAATCCCCGACAGCACAATCTCATTGCTCATCGGTGAGCGACCAACGCCAGCCAGCATGTTCAGCGCGCGCAGCGGTTGCCCAAGGTGCACACTGCCCATTACGCCGCCGAGCGCAAACAGCGCCACAACGCCCAGCAATTTGATGCTGGCGCAGCGATCACTACCGACCGGCTGGCGCGATTGCCATAACAGCAACAGAAGATAAGCGCCGACCGCGCTTTGCGTCAGGACGGTGAAAAAAACCAGCGGTAATTCATGCATAATCACACCTCCCTGATGTTAGCAACCTGACCATCTTGGCTACCCGACGGGCGGGCATCTGGATGCGGTTTGATGATCAAATTCGGCTGCGTCAACGACGGTGACGGCAGCGGTGCAAACGCATTTTGCGTGCCGTACTTAGCGCGCAACTGCTCGATCGGGCCAAAATCCAGTGCGCGCTGTGGGCACGAACGCACGCACACCGGCTGCTCGCCCTTGGCAACGCGGGTGTAACAGCCGTCACACTTGGTCATCACCTTTTTCTCGGCATCAAACTGCGGCGCGCCATACGGACAGCGCATCTCACAGTAACGACACCCGACGCACAGATCTTGATCGACCACCACCAGACCATCTTCGGCACGCTTGTGCATGGCGCCGGTTGGGCAACCGGTGACACAGGTCGGGTTAGAGCAGTGGTTGCAACTGACCGACATGTAATAGTGGAACACATCGGATTGCCACATACCGTTACGCTGCTGCCAGCCACCACCGACGTATTCATAAACCCGCCGCAGTTTCGGACCAACATCCAGATCCTTTTCATCCTTACAGCTCACCTGACATGTTTTACAGCCGGTGCACTTGGATGAGTCCAGAAAAAAACCATATTGAGTAGGCATACTGTTTTACTTTCCTTAAACCTTCTTCACTTCGCACAGGTTAGTCAGCTGCGGGTTCCCCTTCGACAGCGGGGAAGGATGCATCGTGGTCAGGGTATTGATACACCCGCCGACATCCACGCCGTCTTTGTTGGTTTTGCGCCATGCCCCTTGCGGCATCGAGACCACTCCCGGGCGGATCCGCGGTGTCACTTTGGCCGCCATCCGCACCCGGCCACGGTCATTGAAAATCTCCAGCAGATCGCCATCCTGAACGCCGCGTGAGGTCGCATCCAGCGGGTTAATCCACAGGGTGTCGGGCACCGCTTCACGCAATACGGCCACCGAATGGTAGGTAGAGTGCGTGCGACCTTTGGTGTGGAAACTGGTGAGTACCAGCGGGTATTTTTTCAGCAACTCCGGATCGCCATCGACCCCTTCACGCACCGGCACATACTCAGGGATCGGGGTAATTTTGTCCCACTTCGGATCCGGCAGCGTCCAATCTTGGGCAATGATCGCCAGTCGTTCGGAGTAAATCTCAATCTTGCCGGAAGGTGTTTTCAGCGGATTGGCCAGCGGATCATTACGGTAATCTTGCAGCGCGACATATTTGCTGCTGTCCGCCAAGCGACGGTCTACCACGCCCATGCCATCGGTTTTGGCAAACGGCGGCAGATTGGATTGTGGGTTCATCTTGCGGGTTTCTTCGTAGCAGTATTCCACCCAGCCATTCACATCGCGCCCTTCGGTGAACTGCTCTTCAATCCCCAGTTTGCGCGCCACTTCAGTAAACACATCGTAGCTTTGGCGGTTATCAAACAGCGGCTCAATGGCATTTTGCAAACGGATAAAGTAGTGATACGCCCCCGATGCGTAGGAGTTATCCACCAAATCGTTCGACTCCACCGAAGTGCAATCTGGCAGCAACAGATCGGCATAACGCGCCGTGACGGTCATGTGGTTATCCATCACCATGATGAACTCACACTGGCTCTCATCTTCCAAAATCTTGTGCGTTAAATTGAGATCAGAGTGCTGGCTCATCATCACGTTACTGGCGTAACTCCAGATAAACTTGATATTCTGCGATAACGCCTCAGTACCGCGCAATCCACTGTTTGTACTAGTAAAATTTTTACCTTGCATAATAGCGTCAGCCCATAAGAAACACGGGATTGATGCTTTCACTGGGTTTTTAAATGGCAGCTTTTTCAGTGGATCAGAGACATTTCCGCCCCAGTTACCCGAATTAGTCCCTGGACGGCCAAACTGTCCGGTGATCACCGGCAGCAACATAATGGCCATGGCGGTCTGCTCACCGTTCGAGGCTCGCTGCGCCGACCAACCTTGTGAGATCCACGCCGCTTTCGCCGCAGTCAGCTCACGCGCTAACTGGCAGATCTCTTGCGGTGCAATACCGGTAATTTGGCTAGCCCACTCCGGCGTTTTAACCGTTTTATCCGCGCCTAAACCCAGCACATAGCTCTTATAACTTGAGTTAGCCGGTGCCGAGGCAGGCAACGTACTTTCATCAAAGCCCACGGCATAGCGGTTGATTTGCGCTTCATCGATCAACTCTTCGGTCAGCATGGTATGCACCATCGCTGCAACCAAAGCGGCGTCCGTGCCTGGATTAATCGGCAGCCAAGTGGCATTAAACGCCGACACGCTATCGGTACGGCGTGGATCAACGATCACCACCTTCGCGCCGCTTTGGCGTAAGGCATCAAATGTTTCGGTGATCTGACCGCCACCCGACATCCGCGTTTCGGCAATGTTCTGGCCGAACATCAAGACAAAATCGGAATGGCGAATATCGGAGAGCAAACTGGCTTGCGGTGAACCATACAAAAACGGCTCAATCACACCGATGGATGCGGTCGAATAGGTGGTGTACTGGTCAAGGAAGCCGCCCATCAATCCCAGCAAGCGTTTGCCCGCACTGCGGCCTTGAATATTGGCTCCGGTAGAACCACTGCCATACTGATAGTACACGGCTTCATTGCCATATTTATCAATGGTGTAACGCAATTTATCGGCGAGAATAGTGGTAGCTTCATCCCAGCTGATCGGCACGAACTTGCCTTCACCACGCTTGCCAATTCGCTTCATTGGCGTTTTGAGGCGATCGGGGTTATAGGTCTTCCAACGCACTGAGCGGCCACGCAGACAAGGGCGGATCTGGTGCTCGCCCATAACCGCATCATTGATGCCATTTTCGGTATCAATGCGTACGATCACGCCATCTTTGGTGTGCACTTTCAGCGGGCAACGGCTGCCACAGTTCACCAAGCAAGCACTGTACGAAACTTTGGTCCCGTCATCGCGGGTCACCAATGCAGGTTCTGACTTTGCGTTCACTTGAAATGGCAGCGATAACGAACTGGCCACAGCCAATGCGCCTCCCCCTTTTACGCCCATCTCAAGAAATGAGCGTCTGGATATCTCGCAATTCAGGTATTCCGGATTACCTTTGCTCATATCACTCCTTAAATCGCCTACACCAAAATAAAATCATCCAAAATGGAAATCCTTTTTTACAAAAATACCCTAAACGGGTTACCGGTATCATGGCTTGATGAATATCAAAAACAGGCCGGTAATTTTCCTTCAGAGAAATAATTGCAGGTGAGGTCAAAATAATCTCTTGTTTCACGAAGGCAATAAGACAAGCTGTTTTTATTTTTGATGAGAAAATGAGGGGTGACTCATACTTAAGCTGTATTCCGTAACTATTTTTTGTTCCATTCTTGCAGTACTTGCCGAATTAAAGGATGGCGTATCCAATTCGGTGACAATAGGATAAACTGCTCCTTTTTATCAAAGAGATCCTGATGGCTAAAGCGGATGTGAAATGCCCATTTTGTAAGCAAACAGCGCCGGTAAAAAAGCATGGCCTCGGAAGTACCGGACATCAACGTTATCGTTGTCAGGCATGTTGCCGAAGCTTTCAACTCGAGTATGAATACCGTGCCTGCCAACAGGGCATGAAGGCGCAAATTGTTGGCCTTGCTATGAATAATGCCAGGATCCGAGATACGGCTCGTGTATTGAACATTAGCATCAATGCCGTTGTTCGCACGCTAAAAAACTCTCGCCCAAAAACGTAACCTCTCTTCCACTGGATAATCGGCAAATTCAGCTCATTTGTGAAGTCGATGAAATG
>JBOFCH010000337.1:0-3495 GCA_051645985.1 Plesiomonas sp.
ACAGCTGAAAATCATCGCAAATAAGATGAGTAAACAGACTGACATACCGCCCTGCCGCCAGCAGATCATGGGCTTGCTGTTGCAACGTCAAGCTATCTTGTGTGCGAGCTTCTTTCAGGTGACTGCGCCACGCTTTTAACAACGGATTGAGCAGGCGCAGTTTTTTCTGTAGTTCAGGTTGCCTCTTCGCATCAACCAGTGCCTCTAGCCAGCTTTTCTGACTTCCTTGCTGGCGACGCAGTAAGGTGAGCCAGCCATCGAGCCGGCTACTCAAACGAGCACACAATGCCGGATCTTGCCAAAATTCGCCTTCCGACAACGACCAACCCAGCTCATCGCCCAGCCACTGCGCCCAACCTTTGGCCTGAGCCGCTTTCTCGCTGCACTGGCGTTGCCACTGCACAATCCAAAAGGCGCAACGCGCTTCTGTATCCGTTTCCAGCGGGTTCAGCTCACTGAGCCTGCGACTGTCGGCCTGCGCCACAATATGTCCGGCCAGCTCGTGATGTAGCAGCACCGCCGGTAACAATGCCTCTTGCCCCAGCGTAGCCCGCAGCACCTGCAACATCAGATCGCGGCTCGTGGCGGCACCGGCCAGCAGCAGCATCTGCTGTGGCTGTACACCTTCTTGTTGCATCAACCAGGCGGCTCGAGCCGCGGCAATATGGGTTTTACCGCTGCCGGCGATCCCCTGAACCAGAACGCGTGGCTCATTAAGTAATAATGCTTCAAGCTGTGACGCCGTTGGCTGCGCCGCCGATGGTAAACATCCGCCGAACAGATCAAACTCCTGTTGACGTAGGCGCTCGATAAACTGCTGGTTATAGCGCCGAGTCAGCTCTTCACCTTCATCCAACCAACGCTGACAAAAGCCAAATGGTTCGGCACAGGTGTCTAAGCAAGCCACCCGCTCCGGCGCGATCGGCAGCGCCTGCCATGCCTGACGGATGGTGCGCTGGATCTGTTGCAACTCATCCTGCGCCAGCCAGCGCAGCGCTTTAAGCCGACTGATCAACGGCCCCCCCGCTTGTGTCAAGGCCTGCAAGACCAACGGCAGCATATCCTGTGTCCATTGCTGCCAACGGTTTTCCAGTTCAGCACAAAACTGACGGGTTTCGTGCCAATCAGTACCGTGCAAGGTGATCGCATCACCATCGGTCAGTAAAACCTGTAATTCGCCCCACACGATACCGCGCCGAGTCTCCAGAGCCAGCAACTGACGAAACGGAACCACGCGGTGTGGGCTAGCTGGCTCACTACCGCGAAAGCACAACGCATCATTGACTACTTCAACGCTGTGGTAGGGATGTTGGGAAAGTCGGCGTCCGAGGCGGGTGGCTGTCAGTTTCATTGCGGCAACGTCATCCTTGGTGTGATCCTAGGTGTAGAGGTCTTGCTCGTTCGAGTATCTCAGGCGTTCAGTGTTGTTCTGTCACATTATTGTTCTGTCACATTTTGTTGTTCGGTCACCTGCACTAACCTATTGGGCGACAAGCAGTCGAACAGCAAACAAAACAGAACCTGCGCGCTTGCATACAGGGTATGGCATAATGTTGCCTAGCGTAACAAGCCGCTGCCGTTATTGCGAAAAACACGCTAAAATCAGCACAATAATTGCTTTTTACAGGAGTCATCCCGTGGCAACTGCACTGAATATTTTTAACTTTGTGATGGGTGGCTTCATCACCACACTGAGCTGGCTGTTGGCGACCCTGCTGAGCATTGTCTGTATTGTTACCTTACCACTAACCCGCGCTTGCTGGGAAATCACCAAGATGTCTTTGGTGCCTTATGGCAATGATGTGGTCAAGGTAGATGATTTGGAAAACCGCAGTAACTCTCTGCTCTCTGCCGGTGGCTTTCTGCTCAATATTATCTGGTTTGTGATCGCCGGCTGGTGGCTGTGTCTGGTACATATTGCCGTGGGGATCGGCCAATGTCTGACCCTGATCGGTATTCCCGTTGGGATCGCCCATTTCAAACTGGCCGTCGTGGCCCTGTGGCCGGTCGGTCGCCGCGTTGTACCGAGCGAGCTTGCCCGCCAAATCCGCAATGAAAAAGCGCAGGTTACCATTGACCGCTATCGCCGCTAACAGGATGTGGTAGTGCCTTTTATGGGTTCGTTTTCCCGACTTCGTCACTCGCTGAATAATAGCCGCTTCCAATACTGCCTGATGATTTTCATCGCCTTGGCGGGCGCGGCGTTGTTTCCTTGGCTGACCGGTGATGTGATTTCTACTATTCCGGTCACGCTGGGGGTGGTCGCCGCGGCACTGACCGATCTGGATGATCGCCTCAGTGGACGTTTGCGTAATATTTTCATCACCCTGCTGTGCTTTTTTATTGCATCGGTTTCAATTGAGATCTTATTTCCCTACCCGTGGCTGTTTGCGCTCGGCCTGCTGATCTCGTCTTTTTCCTTTACCATGCTGGGAGCCATCGGCCAGCGCTATGCCACCATCGCCTTTGGGGCCTTGCTGATTGCCATCTACACCATGTTGGGCGTGACGCTGTACGATAACTGGTATCAGCAGCCCTTGCTGTTGATCGCTGGTGCCGTGTGGTACAGCCTGATTGCCCTGCTCAGCCATGCCTTGCGCCCGGTGCGACCGGTACAGGAAAATCTGGCTAACTGCTATGAGCTGCTGGCTCGCTATTTAGATGCGAAAAGCGCCTTTTTCGATCCCGATGAAGCCGACCGTTATGATGAGCTGCAAATTCAAGTTGCACTCAGTAACGGCGCGCTGGTGAGCAGCCTAAACCAGACCAAACTTTCGCTGCTGTCGCGCCTAAAAGGAGATCGTGGCCAGCGCAGCACGCGCCGTTTGCTACGCTACTATTTTGTGGCGCAGGACATTCACGAGCGCGCCAGCTCTGCCCATAACCAGTACCACGCACTGGCCAAGCGTTTTCGGCATTCCGATGTGCTATTTCGCTTCCAGCGCTTGCTCCTGCTGCAAGCCAAAGCCTGCCGTCAACTGGCCAAATCCATTATCAGTGGGGATGACTACAACCACGATTTTCGCTTTGAGCGCGCCTTTAATCTGCTGAATGCCTCACTGGAGCGGCATCAACCGCAACAAGCAGAGGATAAGCGCCTGCTAGCCTCACTGAACTTTGTGCTACGTAATCTACAGGCGATTGACTGGCAGCTGTCACATATCGAATCGGAGCAGATCATCGGTCTGCCACAAGACAACACCCTCGCCGACGACGGCTTGCACGGCATTCGCGATATCTGGACGCGCATTCGTAATCAACTGACCCCCGGCTCGGCCCTGTTTCGCCATGCGGTGCGGATGTCACTGGTGCTGTGCGCCGGTTATGCCTGCATCATGGCGTTTAACATGGAGCGCGGCTATTGGATCTTGCTGACCAGTTTATTTGTCTGCCAACCTAACTACAGTGCGACCCGTTTGCGATTACGTCAGCGAGTTCTGGGAACACTGGCGGGGATTATCGCCGGTCTGCCGCTGCTGTATATCATTCCGTCAC
>JBOFCH010000338.1:0-2907 GCA_051645985.1 Plesiomonas sp.
GCCCAGACGACGCAGGCGGTTCAGGGAGGTATTCACCTTCTCCTGCAACTTTTTGCGATCCAGATCTGAACCGGTCGACCGGTTATTGACCAATTTGAGCAACTTGGCTTCATCGGCCAGATTCAGCAGCTCATCATACAAATCGGCAACGGTAAAAATGCCTTCTTGCGCCAAACGCTCTGGGCTGAGGTAGAGGTAACACAGTACCTTGCCTACCATCATATCCAGCTCCGACAAAACGCTGCGTGCAATCAAGGTGGTAGAGCGCGGACGCAGATAGAAGAAGCCTTCTGGCGCGCGGATCAATTCCACGTTATAGCGGCGGTAAAACTCATCCAGCTCCTGCTGAAAATCCATCAGGAAAGCGTGATTATCCAGATCTTCAAGGCCAATATGACGTCCAGCACGCAGCTGGCTGTCGAGGACAGGGAAAATCGGATTAGCAATCGCCTGTGCCATACGCACAGGAATATATTGATCAATATTCATCGATGACATGGGCCTGAACCTTGGCTCCGTGGTCGTTAATGGCCTGCCATTCTGGTTGCAGGCCGGCAAAATCGGCTTTCGCTATCCCAAGGCGTACCGCCTGATCAACCAACAGGCGTGATACATCAAAGTGACGTGCGCCGGGGAAGCGTCGTAAGAAGTCTTTCAAAACCAGAGCCAGATCGAGTGGACGCTGCTGCTGACGATATTCAATCAGCAGATCTTCAATGCTGGTCGCCAGTTGTTCGTTCAAATCGGTCAGACTTTCGTATTCCAGCTCCGGTGGTAAAATACCGGTCGCTTCGTCGTTGCGCAGCGTTAGCTCTTCATCACGCATATCCAGCAGACGATCGGCATTAGCGTGGTACAGCACCCACGGCATATCAAAATAATCGCGGATCGACTGACGCAAACGCTGGGCAAAAATCCGGTTTTTATCCATATCGATGGCGGTACGGATAAACTTATGGACGTGGCGATCATAGCCAATCCACAAATCAATAGCCTGCTGACCCCAACTGATAATGCGATCAAGCTTGGCCTGCAAATCCAAAACCAGCTGATCGACAAAATTTAGATCACCATGCCCCAACGTCGCATCTTGGATCCGCAGCAATCGGGCTTGCAATTTGTCACCGGCAGCTTCCAGCGTATCTTGCAATTCGCGCAAGCTACCGGAGGTTTGATCCAGCAAACTCTCACAACTACTGATCGCAGCCCGCCAGTCTTTGCTCAGCAGCGCGGCAATATCATCTTTCACGGCTTGCTGATGGTCATCCATCAGGCGCTGGGTCAGGTCGATACTGTCAAAAATTTCGGCCACCGAATATTTCAGCGGAGCATACACGTTACGCCGCCAGTGGGATTCATCGCCGTTCTCTTCTGCCGCTTCTGCGGCTCGCTGGATCTCATCGGCCACAATCGACAGCTGAACAGACAAGCGCAACGCTGAAAATTCGCGCTGGCGGATGTAGTAATCGGTGATGCCAATCCCGAGTGGGGTCAGGCGGTAAATTGACTGCCCTTCCATCACTTCACTGGTAAAACGACTCAGCAAACGCTGGCGCACCAGATCGTTAATCGCATTGTTGGCGCGTTGATTCAGGGTTTCACTGGCCAGACTGAATCCTTCACTGACATGACGGAAGGCATCGACCAGTTCTCCTTCTGACATTTCGCCATCAAAACGCTCGGTATTGAGGGTGGCGATGGCAAGCAGAAAAGCTAGACGCTCCACCGGCAATGCAATGGAGAAGTCATTTTTCCTCGCCCAGGCGACCAACTCAGGTACGGTCTGGGAAAATTCACTCATGCAATGTCCCTTAAAATTTCATCTCAGGCTTGCGTGCCATGACATGAATGTAACGGCCAAGACTAATATAAGGCTCTTGCCGGCAATAACGCTGCTCCATTTCCAGCAGCAGCTCAAATTTGGTTTTCTGCTGTGATTTATCACGCAGATAATCATGCAATACGCGCACACCGGTTTTTCCAACGATGTGTAACTGCAAATCGGTCAGCCACTGATACACCTGCTCAGGATGACGCGGATGCGTTGGCACTAGCGATTTCTTGCGCCGACGCGGCATTCCGTCATTCACATATTCAAAGTTGCCGCCAATCAAATGATGATGCAGCATGCCATTGTAGTTATAAAACATTAATGACAACGCGCCGCCCGGTACTAATTGAGCACTCAGGCGAGTCAGCACATCCAGCGGATCTTCAACCCATTCCAGCACAGCATGAAACAATATCAGATCTACTGGTGCGTCTAAATGTTCGCCTATCTGTTGTGCCGGACAGTGCACAAACTGCATCTGTGCTGACAAACCGTCATCGGCAGCCGCCTGTTCTGCGCTTTCCAGCATTTCCTGAGAAATATCACACAAGGTGACAAAATGACCTTGTGCTGCCAGAAAACGGGATAATTGCCCCATGCCGCCACCGGCATCCAAGATCCGCAGCGGACGCGCTGGTAGCTGCGCCAACAAGGTGGTCAAATCCTGCTGCAACACCGCTTCTCGGATCCGTCCTTTGGTCGAACCGTAGATATTCTGTGCGAACTTATCGACAATGCCGTCAAAATTCTGATCTTCAGACACCGCTTGCACCCACTCATGCACGAAAGGCTCTATTTTGACATATTCTGTGCGGAAAAATGCCATTCGGCGGTTTGATCGGCTCTTTATTATTCAATTATGACACCGTGCACAATGACCATGCATAATAAACAGAGGGTTACGATGGTTTTTACCCCCGATTGGCCGCCGATACCACCCACGCCCTGCTGCACTCATAACAAAAACGGCCACAGGAAACCTGTGGCCGAGCGCGAAATCTACGCCTTATGTTCTGTTCTACACCTTAACTTATCTGATACTACTCCCTTCGCATCTATACCTTTTTACATCTATG
>JBOFCH010000339.1:0-6037 GCA_051645985.1 Plesiomonas sp.
TGAAACGCCAAGAGTTTGTTCCTTTTTATCAGCCGGTAGTCAACGTCAATACTGGTAAAGTCGAAGGGTTTGAAGCTTTGCTGCGTTGGAAGCATAAAGGTGACACCATTTGTCCTAGTACTTTCATTGAGTATGCCGAAAAAAAAAGGAATTATTCTTCCCATTACCGAGCAGTTAATGGAGCGGGTCATTGACGATCTTAAAGAAATACCAGAGCCATTGTGGGTGAGTATCAACGTTGTGCCAGAACAAATTGAAAATGGCTCGTTGTACAATATGCTGGCGAAGAATCGCTGGCCTTATAACAATCGTTTGTGCTTTGAAATTACAGAACGAATAAAAGTCAGCGATTTTCTGAGTGCGTCGCGCGAAATTGCCAAAATTAAATTATTTGGTTATCGGTTTAAATTGGATGATTTTGGTACCGGATATGGCGGGTTTTCCTATATCCAGAAATTAGGTGTTGATGAAATTAAGATTGATAAAATGTTTGTCGACACTATTGGTGTAGATGATCTAAAACGTGATGTACTGGATTCGATTATTGCATTTTCCAAAGAGTCTCATATGGATGTGATTGCAGAAGGGGTGGAAACCCAGATTCAGCTGGATTATTTACAATGCCGAGGCATACATCTGATACAAGGGTATATCTATGCTAAGCCCCTGTCTTTTGAACATTTAAAAGAATGGCTCACAGAACCCGGCCGACTCTGATGATAATATGTGCTACATACATTGTGCTACATACATTGTGCTACATACATTGTGCTACATACATATTGAATGCACCGTTATCAGCACGTCGCCTGAGGCACATCGGAAATGCCACGCCGTCAGGCTTTCTGACCGGAAGTATCGGATAAGGAGTAACAAGCATGATCATCTATCTGCACGGGTTTGATTCAACCAGTCCGGGTAATCACGAGAAAGTCCTGCAATTGCAGTTTATCGATCCGGATGTGCGGTTTATCAGTTACAGCACTCAGCACCCGCGGCATGACATGCAGCATCTGCTCAAAGAAGTCCACAAGGCGGTGCAGCTGTGCGGTGATCAACGCGCCCTGATTTGCGGCGTGGGGCTGGGCGGATATTGGGCTGAACGGATCGGCTATCTGTGTGGTTTGCGGCAGGTGATCTTTAATCCGAATCTGCATCCGGAACAAAACATGACCGGAAAGATTGACCGACCGGAAGAATATGAAGATATTGCTACCAAGTGTGTAGAAAACTTCCGTAAAAAAAATGAGGGAAATTGCCTGGTGATCCTTTCCACTCAAGATGAAGTGTTGGATAATCGGCTGACTCAGGAAGAGCTGAACGATTTTTACGAAATAGTCTGGGATGACAAGCAATCCCATAAATTTAAAAACATTTCTCATCACCTTCAGCGCATTAAGGCGTTTAAGCTGCGGGATTGACGAGATACCGGAACGGGTGAAAACATCGGTTCCGGTGACTCAGATCGGATGCAGTTAGAACGGGTAGCCTTGTGCGGTTGGTGTAAGTTTTTTTCATTCTGACCAAATTAAGTTGTAACGAGGGCTACGCCTTGAAAAGAATCATTGTTGTTGGCGGTGGCGCCGGGGGACTTGAGTTAGTTACCCGTCTGGGCGATAAACTGGGCCGTAAAGGCAAAGCTGAAATCATTCTGATTGACCGCAGTCAGACCCACCTGTGGAAACCTCTGTTGCACGAAGTGGCAACCGGCTCGATGGATGATGGTGTGGATGCGCTGAGCTATCGCGCTCAGGCTCGTAACCACCATTTCCAGTTCCAACAGGGTACATTGACCGATATCGATCGTGAACGCCGCTCCGTCAAGCTGGCGGAAATCCGTGACGAAGACAACGAGCTGCTGGTGCCAGAGCGCGAGCTGTTCTTTGATATTTTGGTTATGGCGCTGGGCAGCAAATCCAACGACTTCCGCACCGAAGGGGTAGCCGAAAACTGTATCTTCCTCGATAGCCCCGATCAGGCTCATCGCTTCCATGAACAGATGTTGAATCTGTTTATGAAGTTCTCGGCGCAGCCAGAAAAGCAGGAAAACGTGAACATTGCCATTGTGGGTGGTGGTGCGACAGGCGTTGAGCTGTCTGCCGAGCTGCACAATGCGGTAAAACAGCTGCATCGCTATGGTTTCGATGCGCTGGATAGCCGTCACTTGAACGTGACACTGGTTGAAGCCGGTGAGCGTATCCTGCCAGCACTGCCTGTGCGTATCTCTTCTGCGGCGCATCTGGAGCTGACCAAGTTGGGCGTGAATGTGCGCACCAACACCATGGTGACCAAAGCGGAAAGTAACGGTCTGCACACCAAAGATGGCGAGTTTATCCCCGCTGAGCTGATGGTATGGGCGGCCGGTATCAAAGCACCGGATTTCCTGAAGGATATCGCCGGTCTGGAAACCAACCGCATTAATCAGCTGGTGGTGGAACCGACACTGCAAACCACCCGTGATTCCAATATTTTCGCGATTGGTGACTGTGCAAGCTGTCCACAAACAGACGGGACTTTCGTACCGCCGCGTGCGCAAGCAGCGCATCAGATGGCGAGCCTGTGCTATCAGAACATCGTGGCACTGATGGAAGGGCGTGCGCTGAAGAATTATGTCTACAACGACAAAGGTTCTTTGGTTTCCCTGTCTAAATTCAGCACCGTGGGCAGCCTGATGGGTAACCTGATGCGCGGCTCGATGATGATTGAAGGGCGTATTGCGCGTATTGCCTATATTTCACTGTACCGTATGCACCAGATGGCGCTGCATGGCTACGTGAAAACCGGCTTGATGATGCTGGTGGGCGGTATCAACCGTGTGATCCGTCCGACGCTGAAGCTGCATTGATTTCGCGTTTTACGGTCGCTGCGGCTATGCTTATAGAGTGTGGATAGCCGTATGACTTCTTGGCAATCATTTTCGTCATCATTGCTGGGATCATGCAGTCATACCGGAGATGCAAAAACACCGCTCATTGAGCGGTGTTTTTTTATGCCGATGTTTCGGCTATGCACCCGTGTGGTGCATCGTGTGATTAACTGATTTTGTGTGCTTCAAAACCGCTCAGTAATTGCTCGATATAGGCCAAGCGCTTGGCGCGATCGGTGAAGATCCCGAAGAACTTGAGCTTATTCGGGCCATCGAGACGGAACTCATGCGGATTGTGCAACAAGGAAATCAGATAGGCCGGACTGATATTCGGCTGATCGTTAAACTCCACATAGCCACCACCCTCAGAGCCTTCGATGCGGCGAATGCCCAATTGATGTGCGCGCAGGCGGATTTTAGCTACTTGCAGCAAGTTGCGAGTAGCGTCTGGCAATAAGCCAAAGCGGTCGATAATTTCGACTTTCAGCTCATCCAATTGCGCGGCATCTTCGGCGCTGGCGATACGCTTATACAAAGAGAGGCGCATATTAACGTCTGGCAGATAGTCATCCGGCAGTAAGGCAGGAACACGCAGTTCCACTTCGGTCTGACCGCGGGTCAGATCATCCAGAGACGGCTCACGGCCATGCTTCAGTGCTTCGACGGCATTTTCCAGCATCTCCATATAGAGGCTGAACCCGACCGATTCAATCTGACCACTTTGATCATCGCCCAGCAGCTCGCCAGCGCCACGGATCTCCAGATCGTGGGTCGCCAAGGCGAAACCTGCGCCCAAATCTTCTAGTGAGGCAATGGCTTCCAAGCGCTTACGTGCATCGTCAGTCATGCGCTTCGGTGGCGGCGTCAGCAAGTACGCATAAGCCTGATGGTGCGAGCGACCCACACGGCCCCGTAACTGGTGCAACTGCGCCAGACCGAAGTGGTCAGCGTCATCAATGATGATGGTGTTAGCGGTTGGTACGTCGATACCGGTTTCGATGATGGTGGTGCATACCAGCACGTTGAAACGTTGATGGTAGAAGTCCGACATCACGCGCTCCAGATCGCGCTCGCGCATCTGACCGTGGCCAATGGTGATCCGCGCTTCCGGTACCAATTCAGTGAGCTTTTCTGCGGTTTTCTCAATAGTCTCTACGCTGTTGTGCAGGTAATACACCTGCCCACCACGCAGAACTTCACGCAAAATCGCCTCACGAATGGTGCGCTCATCATGCTCCCGCACAAAGGTTTTCACTGCCATGCGGCGCGCCGGAGGTGTGGCGATGATGGAGAGATCGCGCATGCCACTCATGGCCATGTTCAGGGTACGTGGGATCGGGGTGGCGGTGAGGGTCAGAATATCCACATCAGCACGCAAGGCTTTGATTTTTTCTTTCTGACGCACCCCAAAGCGGTGCTCTTCATCCACGATCAGCAGGCCTAACTGCTTGAATTTCACATCACCCTGCAACAGTTTGTGGGTGCCAATCAGGATATCCACTTTCCCTTCGCGCACATCTTCCAGCACTTGTTGCTGCTCTTTAGCGGTACGAAAGCGGGATAACACTTCAATGCGCACTGGCCAGTTAGCGAAACGGTCACGGAAGTTTTCAAAGTGCTGCTGCGCCAGCAGGGTAGTCGGCACTAATACCGCAACTTGGCGATGGTTGATGACCGACAAAAATGCGGCGCGCATCGCCACTTCGGTTTTACCGAAGCCCACATCACCACAGACCAGACGATCCATCGCGACCGGTTGGGTCATGTCGGTCAGCACCGCGTTGATCGCATTGAGCTGATCATCGGTTTCATCAAACGGGAAGCTAGTGCAGAACTGGCGATACTGTTCGCGATTATGCTGGAACGCAAAGCCCGGCTTGATGGCGCGGCGGGCGTAAATATCCAGCAGTTCAGCGGCCACATCGCGCACTTTCTCCGCCGCTTTACCACGGGCGCGCGCCCATGCTTCACCGCCCAGTTTGTGCAGTGGCGCACTCTCTTCGGCACCGCCACTGTAGCGGCTAATCAGATGCAGCGAGGATACCGGCACATACAGCTTGGCGTCATTGGCATAGGTTAAAATCATGTATTCGGCCGTGACCCCACCGGTTTCCAGCGTGGTCAGGCCGCCATAGCGTCCCACCCCGTGCTCCAGATGCACCACCGGTTGGCCGATCCGCAGTTCGGCCAGATTGCGAATAATGGTAT
Organism: Plesiomonas sp.; assembly: GCA_051645985.1. Taxonomy (GTDB): domain Bacteria; phylum Pseudomonadota; class Gammaproteobacteria; order Enterobacterales; family CAMTGL01; genus Plesiomonas. Next base: position 5,075 of record JBOFCH010000339.1, read on the forward strand.
CGGTATTGATGGTTTTACGGCTATCTCGACGGCGCTGGCTGACGCGTGCACCGAGCAAATCACTTTCGCAGATAAAGGCCAGCGTGTTGCTGGCGTCAGTGGCGTGCTCGCTATCCGGCGTTAGCACAAAACCGGATTCGGCCGCGCCAACCATCAGCGCACGTGGGACTGTGCGGCTGTCGGCCAGCGTCAGGATAGTTTGTGGACGCAATTTTAGTGGCGTCAGCAGATCCAGCAGCGTTTCCCTGCGACCTTCACTTTCCACCGAAAACACCACGTGGCCGCTAAATTCGTCGAGGAAACGGCGCAGCGCTTGTAGCGGCTCTTTATGTTGATGCTGCAAACGAATGTCTGGCAATGCGCTTATCGGCAGGTTGGCACGTCCGGCACGCTCTTCCAGTGCCTCTTTTTGCAGGTGGACATTCGGATAGCCTTTTAGGTTCGCATTCAGCTCATCTAGGCGCTGCCACAATACCGGTGGCGCCAATAAAGGACGCATCGGATCGACGCTGCGATCGTGATAACGCTGCTCGGCATCCGCATAGAAACGGGTGGCCGCATCTTGAATATCGCCCACGCTCACCATCAGCGTATTGCTTGGTAAATGGTCAAACAGGGTGGTCATCTGCTCGAAAAACAGCGGTTGCCAGTATTCGATACCGGCGGGCAGGGTGCCTTTGCTGACCTGCTGATAGACATGCTCCGGATCGCGACGGATTTCAAACTGCTCACGCCAGCGGCTACGAAAGCCTTCGATGGCATTTTTATCGGTTGGGAACTCGCGCGCTGGCAGCAGATTGATGTGCTGCACTTCTTCTAACGTGCGCTGCGAATCAGGATCAAAGGTACGAATCGAGTCGATTTCATCGTCGAAAAAATCCAACCGGAACGGCGTCTGGCTGCCCATCGGGAACAGATCCAGTAGTGCGCCACGGGTGGCAAACTCACCGTGCTCCATCACCT
>JBOFCH010000340.1:0-1780 GCA_051645985.1 Plesiomonas sp.
TGATCCCCATTTCTTGCAGCAAAACACTGATGATTTCCTGTGGCGTCAATGCTTGAAACAGGCGTGCGTTATGGCGCAAGGATAACCGCCACCAAGCCGGGCGTACCTCAAGACGGTAGCGGGTTCGGCGAAAACCGGTATCGCCCTGTACACAGCGACTCACCACTCCGCCAATCCGCCGTTGCAGCGCCCCATCAAACCAGATAAGCAGCGCACAAGGCTGCTCTAATACCACGGCAAAATCGATATCCGGCTGTAAGCTCGCCAGCTCAAGACTAAGCAGGAAAGGCTCATTGAACCGTTCATCCAATTCAAATGCGGCGACAGTAAAGGTCGGCCCCGGTAAGGTGCCGACCTTTACTGTAAACTGTAATCCTGTGTTGTCTGCCATCACTCATCCTCGTTCTCAGAACGATCATCCAATCGTTGACCGGCGGTGCATCCTGCGGCCATTCGCTGACAACCCGCCCGCGGTAAACCGCCACGTGCGGTTACCCGGCGTTACCACTGCCACTTCCGATAACGACACCGCCACAATCTACCGCTTTCCCGGTAACGGCGATCGGCTTGCCATTGACCAGTACCGAACCGACTCCCGCCGCAATACTGCGTGGGTGTGGAGGATTATTCGGTTTATCGTGTGGCTCGAGCGGATCGCCCAGTCGGGCAACCGGTTTACTATCGAGAAACACATCCGGGCTGGCCGCTATCACCGGTGAAGGATGAAAGCCATCGTGATCGGTACCTATATCACCCAACAGTACAATCGAAGGACACATAAACGACTCCTGTATTAATCATCAAATCGGTTAATGAGTGACATCAACTGTCAGTCCGATTTTTCTGTAACTGGTACAAACGAACACTGAAGGCTTTCAACTCATTTTCCAACACGCTCAGATCCGCCTGACTGATCGGCTCTTGCGCTGTCTGTCGAGCTTCCAGCGCATTGAGTCGCTCACTAAACGGCGCACCCGCTAGCAACGATTTTTGCACTTCATACAGCTGAGTTTTAAGGTAAGAGATGCTGACGCTTTTGCGCTGATTTTCGAGCACTTGCAAACGCTCCAACAACGCATCAACGCCATCGCGCGCCGCATCGTAATCCATCGCTAATGGCAGGCTGCTCAGGTTTTTTTGCAGTCCATCCTGCCATTGCTGGCCCATACTTTTCACCGCCAGTGAATCTGGATACAACATTTGTAACGCTTGATTCAGTCGGTCACCATAGTGATACCAGTACAGCGGCGATGCCCGTTCGGCTTGCACCATTTGCGTTTGATAACGCGACAGCAATGTGCGCTCCATCCCTTGTAACGTCTGTTCTCCCAACACACTTCGTGCCTGACGGATATCATCATAGGTCAGGGAGGATGGCGGCATCGTAACTGGCTGTAACAACGCTATCGCATCGTTTTTTTGCCCCTGCATGCCGTGCCAGACCCAAAATAACAGCGCCGGGATCACACAGGTCAGCACACCGGCGGCAAACCAGAACCAGCCCGGTTTATGCTTACGCTGAGTTTCAATTTTGAGAACCGTCGGTTTAACTTGGCCTTTTTCCCGGCCCACCAGAATACTCCCCTGAGGCAGCACCGGCGGGGCTATCGCGCTGCCTTCGGCTGCTGCGGCATCAGCACTAAAAAACACCATCGGCGGCACCTGTATGTCATCGGCTTTCCCGATATTGTCTTCCGATACAATCACGATTTCGGTTTCATCAAACAGGTGGCTGTAACCTTCCACAAAGTGCAGCAAGTTTTCGATGCGAGGTACCCGG
>JBOFCH010000341.1:0-4967 GCA_051645985.1 Plesiomonas sp.
GATCGCATTGAAAAAAGCAAAAATACAGGTAAGTAAGATCACGCATCCATTAACCACATTAATCAGTGGTTCAAGATGCGCATATCCATACTGGAAACGGTGATCATCGGGGCGGGAAACCAGATAGGCGGTCAGCAGACCCAATCCCGTCATTCCCATACTCAGTAATGAAAACAGGCCATCCATGAAGATGGCATTCGAGCCAACCAGCAACCCATAGCCAATGCCGAAGCCTGACATCACAATGGTTCCGGCTAACGATAATTTTAGCGCTCTGCGTTCCCTAATAAGTGCATGGTTAAAATCAACCATAGACATCCTCCACAATGTGAATTTAAAAACATATCCCTGCAAAAAAGGCTGCAAAGCAGCCTTTTCTGATCCCCGCTAGCCTACTAAAAGCACAAAACATTTCAATACTGCAATGTCGCAACTTTATAATGCTAATTGTTATTAGAAATAAAAAATTGAAGGGAAAAAGCTATAAGTCAGCGATACCGCAGCTCACAAGCTCCTTATACGAGCAGCGCCGAAAAAGCGCGGGTCACCCACGCGGTCTGAAACCGTGAGATTGTGCTTGTCATGACGCCCATCCACAACACGGTCTGGTTGCTGTCATATTCCTGCGGTATAGTCTTGTGCGTACCTGTTTGGGTACACCGTTATTTCAGGAGTAAGCCATGACTCGTGAAGAGTTACTTGAATGGGCTGCTGTTGAAGCAGTCAAAGCCAACGGAGTGGCTGCCCTGAACAGTTTTCACGGAAAAGAATGAAACCATCGCCCGCAGATCCTGCGGGCTTTTTTTGCGCCGCTTAATCCACCAACTGATATTTGATGGTCGTCACCACTCGAATAGTTTTATCGATTTGCTGATCTTCTTGCAGCATAGGTGCGTTATCGCGTGGCAAAATCTGGAAGACGCCTTGATCGGCGACCAAGATCCGCCCCAGACGACTTTGTGAATCATGGGCAAACTGCTGCGCCGCTTCCCGCGCATTTTTGGTGGCTTCAGCAATCATCGCTGGTTTTAAGCTGGTCAGCCCGTTATACAGGTAGACGGGGTTGCCAGAGCCTACCCCTTCATTACTCAAAATCACGCCGCTATCCACCAGCTGGCTGCTCTGCTTGTAGGCATCATCAATTTTCGCCACATCTTGTGTGCGTAGCATAATGGTGCGGGTAATGATGAAGCGAAACGGAACATTGCCATCGCCATATTGCTGTGCGTTACGATCAGTGACATCCATACCCCGGAATGATACGGCGTCTGCCAATCTGTTTTTCTGCAAAAACGCAGTCACGGCGGTATCATCACGCTGGATCTCATCGCGCACCTGCGCCAGATCGTTACCGGCACGGACAAAGCGGATCGGCCATAATGCCAGATCGGCTTTCACATCTTGCTCTGCCAGCCCTTTAACGGTTACGGTGCGAACGGGCGCCCGGCTCTTCTCCACACCATAACCGGCCAACCAGCCGCCAGCGGCTAAGCCCAATGCAACGAGTAGCGCCATCACAATTCGATTCATCGTCATGTATCCTTATTCTTGATAATTGATTCTGATTCTTGTTTCTCACATTAGCCAGTTCACTTTACCGCTATGCTTAGCCTGTCGGCGACGACTATAATACGCAGCTCACTGCATCGCAATTCCTTGCTCCAACGCTGCCTTGCATAGAGGCTTACAACCAGCAGCTTCCTCTCTACGCATTGTGAGCAAGGCGGTTTTTCCACCGTTGGCAGGAAAACGCATTGGTATTCGGCGTAGAAAACCGTACCATACGCGGCACGATTTATTGGTGCGTTTTGTTAGCGTGATTTAAGTCTATCCGCTGTCGGTGTATTCATCGCCGTTGCGGGTACAAATGCTCAACTTGGCCTACCGGATGTCAATGACAGTTAACCGGCCGTGCGAGGTTTGCAACACCCATTGTCCGCCATACCACACGGCCGATTACACACAGTTCGATACGATAGATGACTATGACCCAGCCACTGAACCAGAAACAACAGTACAACTTCAATAAATTGCAAAAGCGCCTACGCCGTGAGATCGGTAATGCGATTGCTGACTTCAATATGATTGAGGAAGGTGATCGTATTATGGTGTGCCTGTCTGGGGGTAAAGATAGCTATACCTTGCTGGACATTCTGCGCAATTTGCAGCAAAGCGCGCCGGTTAATTTTGAGCTGGTGGCGGTGAATCTGGATCAGAAACAACCGGGTTTTCCGGAAGACATTCTGCCAGCCTATCTGGATGGCATCGGTGTTGAGTACAAGATTGTCGAAGAAGACACCTACTCCATCGTGAAAGACAAGATCCCAGAAGGTAAAACCACCTGCTCTCTGTGTTCACGTCTGCGTCGTGGCATTTTGTATCGTACCGCGACGGAGCTGGGGGCAACTAAAATTGCACTGGGCCATCACCGCGATGACATTCTGGAAACGATGTTCCTGAATATGTTCTATGGCGGTAAGCTCAATGGAATGCCGCCGAAGCTGGTCAGCGATGATGGTAAACATGTGGTGATCCGCCCGCTGGCCTACTGCCGCGAGAAAGATATCGAGCGTTACGCTGAAATCCGTGAATTCCCGATCATCCCGTGTAACTTGTGCGGCTCACAGCCCAACTTGCAACGTCAGGTGATCAAAGAGATGCTGCGCGATTGGGATAAGCGTTATCCGGGCCGCATTGAAACGATGTTCCGCGCAACGCAGAATATCGTACCTTCACACATGTGTGACGGTAATCTGTTCGACTTCAAATCCATTCAGTCTGGCAGCGAAGTGGTTGATGGCGGTGATATCGCGTTTGACCGTCAGGACATTCCATTGCAGCCTGTCGGGCTGGAAGATGATGAAGACTACCAACCGGCGAACGTTGGCGAACGTCTGGATATCGTTGAGCTGAAATAAGCGATATACGAGAAACAAAAGCCAAAGACAAAAAAGAGAGCCAGTTGGCTCTCTTTTTTAATTGTTCGTCTGCATCCCTAAACGGTATGCGACAGCACCATTACTTGTTGATACGGCGCTTGAATTCGTTGGTACGAGTGTCGATCTCAATCAGGTCGCCGATCTGAACGAAGTCAGCAACAGACAGAGTGAAATCAGTCCCTTTCAGGGTGGCTGGCTTCATCACTTTACCAGAAGTATCACCACGTGCAGATGGCTCGGTGTAAGCAACTTCACGCACGATGGAGGTTGGCAGTTCTACGCTGATAGCTTTATCGTTGTAGAAAGTAACCTGACATACGTCTTCCATGCCGTCTACCATGTAGTTCAGCATATCGCCCAGGTTTTCTTTCTCGATATCATACTGGTTGTAATCACTGTCCATGAATACATACATAGGATCAGCGAAGTAAGAGTAAGTACACTCTTTACGCTCCAGAATGATGTCTTCCATCTTTTCATCTGCTTTGAAAACGGTTTCGGTACCAGCACCGGTCAGCAGACCTTTCAGTTTCATCTTACATACTGCTGAGTTACGACCGGATTTGTTAAATTCGGTTTTCAGCACGATCATTGGCTCGCCGCCAATCATTACTACGTTACCGGCACGGATTTCCTGAGCAACTTTCATTCGTATATCCTGTGTTCAACAAGAGTTTTTAAAAAGCGCAGTATTCTAACTGCTTTCGGAGAAATTCACTAGCTGGCAGGCTAAATCTTCTGTCTCAGCCAGTAAATCTGCCCACTCAATCGCGTTTTTTTTCAACAACTCACGTTGAATGAACAGTGAATTCCAGTCTGTGGCGCTGATTTTACCCTGATTATAGCCACGGCAGAAGCGACGCATCAGTGCTGCCGTCGCGCTATCCCAACCGGCCAGATAACGCTCTAAAAAGGCATCCAACTTCTCCATGTGGGCCTCTTCTTCCTGCGGATAAATATGCCAAATGACCGGCACCGCCGCCCACTGGGCGCGCACAAACGAATCCTCACCGCGAATGAAGTTAAAATCACAGCTCCACAACAGGCGATCAAAACCACGCTGATCGGTAAACGGCAATACTTGTAGCGAAAGGTTACCGCGCTGCCAAACATCGCCCGCCAGGGCTGGAACATGGCTGTAACGCTCAGTGATGTAGTCCAACGTCCGGCCTTGTGGTACCCACAGCCGGATCGGTAACGGTGATTGTTCCCACGCATCCAGCAGCGTAAACAGCGCCGGATTTTCATAGGTAAACAAGCTTATCCAGATTTCTTCCTGACGCTGGCCTGCCGAAATACCAAATTCTGCCCAGTAAGCCGCTTCTTCTGCACTGCCACGCCACTGATCGCGCTGAGCAAATAGCCCTTGCTCACGCAATAAACCGCCGGTAGCGGGTGTAAAGCCGGGAAAGAAAAAATATTTGGTCAGGGCATCAGGCTGTAACGATGGTAGGCGATGACACCCCTCGACCCACGCCTCAGCACTCAGGTACTCCAGATTCAGCCACAGCGGTACGGGCGACTGCATTTTCATCTGCTGGCGAAACATGGCCGGTAAATCACAGGCAAAGGCTTCGATCACCCGATGCGCCGGAGTAACATCAGCCACAAAAGGCGTATCCCAGCGGCAAATTTGGATGCCGTCATAGAATTGCTGCGCCAGCTTTGCATCCAGCCCCGGGCAAATACGCGCCGTGGATTGCAGATCATCAACCCACAGGCGCACTTGCTGTTGATGATCATGAGCCAATTGGCGAGCCAGACGCAGGGTTACCCCGATATCACCGAAGTTATCCACTACGGTGCAAAAGATATCCCAGTCATAACGTGTTGCGGTCATGGTTTGGTCCTTTATCTAGAAGCCGCTAGTGTACGAGATTTTCCGTTGCCAACGTAAGATCTGTCCTGACAAAGCCGGTTTTGTGGTGGTTTGACCATCAGATGACCGCTAAAGCACCCCTTTTCTCAGGATTTTTTGCCCATACGGTTGCTCAAAAGCCGTTCAGCATGTAGTCTGCGCGCTGATTT
>JBOFCH010000342.1:0-4581 GCA_051645985.1 Plesiomonas sp.
TCAGTTTCTTGCCCGTACTTCGCTACCCACCAATAGCTATCAAGATTTATGCCGCGGCGCGTGTGCTTGGCTCGCATGTGATCATAGCGCATGACGCCGCCGAGTCGGTTCTTCACCTGCTGCAAGTAGCAGTTACCGAAAATGAGATAGTCGAGAGCCAAGCCGGTAAAGTCGCGGGTGCTTAGTAGCGGGTGAGCGATAAAGCAGCTGCGCAAAATGTTGCGTTTAACCTGAATGGCCGAGCTGTGATGCACGCCTGCGCGGTAAACGCGGGAGAGTCCATTAAGGCTGAGCGGCGGTTCATACCAGCGCCCGTTGTGCATCGCTTCCAGATAGTCGAACACTTCGCGTTGAGATAGAACAGGAACGGGATCACCAAACGTGAATACTTCAGCTTTTGCCGTGTCTGATTTCATCTCGGCAGATTGCGCTGCTTTGTTGCGGCGGCGTTTTGTCATCAGAAAATCTCCATGGAGCTTGTATTGTTTACGCTAACACCGGCTAAAGGCTCGTGTAACAGAGCATGCATAGTCGCCCATGCAATATCAGCGTGGCTTGTCTCTTCTGACCGGCTTGCTTCAAACGTTGGCATTTTTCCGCCGGCAGTAACACCGCGTCGGATAGACATGAATGCCTGAGCTAAATCAGTCCAACCACTATCAAATTCAAGTCGGCCCTTATTCATTACATCCTGAGCTTTCATGACCATTTGAATCTTGATGCTAGCGTTGTACTGAATAGAGGTAACCGCGGGATAAAATTGCTTTACAAGTTGGTATACACCCTCGCCAATACCGGTGTTATCGATGCCGATATAGCCAACGTTGTAACGTAGAGTCATTCGACGGATAGATTCTGCTTGTGCCGCAAAGTCCATCCCGTTCCAGCGGTGGCGTTCTAATATGCGGAATTTGCCTCCGGGGGTTGCTGGCGGTGATAAAACTACGCAACCAGCGCTGTCACCTTGGCCGCCCTTTGAAGGGTCATAACCGATCCATACCGCTCGGTGACCTAAAGGCCGTGCGGCAAAAGGCTTAAAGTCTTCCCACAATTCCCAGCTATCGACCATGCAGCGTTGCAGAACGGCGAGCGGGAATACGCTCGATGTATCATCAGCAAATTGGCACATTAGCAATTGGTTGTAGGCGTCAGGCGAGTAGCGGCGTCGTAACCGGTCAAGGTCAAACAAATCACAACCGCCACGTACAGCATCTTCTACCGTAACAATTTGACGCCATTGGCCATCTTCACACAGACGCCCATTCTGTAGGCTGGCGTGCTCCAAACTAAATTCAATACGCTCATTTTTAGGGCGACCTTTGTTAAACATAGCCCCAGACCAGAATGGATAAGCATCATGCGAAAGGCTGCTGGGCGTAGAGAAGTAAGTCAGACGCCAAAACTTCTGCATCGCCATGGCGCTAGCCACGGTATATAGTTCTTGAAACTTAGGTATCCAAAAATACTCATCGATATATAAATTGCCGTGATAGCTCTGAGCTGTACGGGAGTTGGTTCCTAGGAAGTAAAGAATTGCCCCATTACTGAGGGTAATTGGATCGCCTTTGAGTTCGACGTCAACCTCTTTGGCAAAGGCGATAATGTACTGCTTAAATACGTGTGCTTGAGCCTTACTGGCAGACAAGAAAACCTGATTTCTTCCTGTAGTTATGGCGTCAATCAATGCTTCCCGAGCAAAGTAAAACGTGGCTCCGATTTGTCGGCTTTTAAGCAAGTTTCGCTCAACATGTTTAAGTCCAGCCTGATACCAATCTCGTTGGTACCCAAACATTTTCTCATGAAATATCTCCAACAATTTTTCGTGCTGGTCTTCCTCAAAGTGATTTCGTACCGCTTGGCGTTTCGGCCCCTTATTGCGGTTTGCCACCTTTGGGTTTAGGTCGGATTCATTGCCGCCATTGGTGTATTTGTTTATCCGGGCTAAGCGCTCCAGCTGCCTGCCGAGCAGGTCTATCTCTTTAAAGTCTCCGCCAGTTTTATCAGTCTTGTTGATGAGCAGAACCAGTCGCGCTTCCAGAGCCATATCAACGCGGTCGATAGGCTTGATGTCATCCCACTTATCGCGGGACTTCCACGCAGACACGGTGCCTTCAGGCTGCTGCAAAGTCTCGGCGATTTCGCGGACTTTGTAGCCCTGAAAATACAGGTGCATCGCTTGTCGCCGAGGTTCCAGCGGGGATGCGAGGGGTACGGTTGGGGATGTCGTTTTCATGCCGCCAGACTACCCACGGGCATACATGCGCGCAGGTGGTTTACGGTGTGCCACGTCCTGACACACCGTAAACAAATTGCGAGCGCATCACTAACGCCAGACCATGAAAGCCACTTAAGACCCGTCCAGACCAAGGGACCTATCCATGCCGAAAAAAGCACAGTTCAAAAAAGTGGCGCTGTCAGGGCAGACCACTGATGGCCGCAAAATTCAGCCAGAGTGGTTGTTACAAGCGGCAAAAAACTATGACCCAAATAAATACGGTGCCCGCGTCAATATGGAGCACTTCCGCAGCATCTATCCGGATAGTGCGTTTCGGGCATACGGTGATGTGTTGTCACTGAAAACCGAAGAAGTTGAAGTCGATGGTGAAAAGCGTACAGCCCTGTTTGCTGAAATCGACCCAACTGACGATCTGATTCAACTCAATAAATTACGCCAGAAAGTCTACACCTCCATCGAACTGGACTTGGATTTTGCCGGTACGGGTGAAGCTTATCTGGTTGGCCTTGCTGTCACTGATAGCCCAGCCAGCCTTGGCACTGAAATGCTGACCTTCTGCGCCAATGCAGGTGATAAATCCCCACTGATTGCTCGTAAGCAACGCCCTGAAAACCTGTTCTCGTGTGCTATCGAAACAGAAATTGAATTCACTGAAGCGTCTGAGCCGTCACTGCTGGATAAAGTGCGCGCCATGTTTAAGAAAAACCGCGCGACTCAAACCGAAGCACTGAGCGATGTGCACAAGGCCGTTGAGCATATTGCTGATGAAGTGGCCAAGTCTGATGAGCAGTTCAGCGAAACAGTGTCCTCTCTCCAGCAGTCAGTCACTGACCTGACAGAACAGCTGAGCACCTACAGCAATGAGCTGGCCAGCATCAAGTCTAGCCTGGAACAACAAGAGCAGTTTGGTCAGCAGCGACCACCGGCGACCGGTGGTGATGGCCAAACCGTACAAACTGATTGCTAAGGAGCATCATCAATGCGCAATGAAACCCGTGAAAAATTTAACAACTACACCAAGACCATCCGCGAAATTAATGGTGTTTCGGATGAATCAAAGAAATTTACCGTTGCTCCATCGGTAGAGCAGACTCTGGAAAATCGTATCCAAGAGTCAAGTGAATTTCTGTCCATGATTAACGTTGTTGGTGTTCCTGAGCAGGAAGGCGAGAAATTAGGTCTTGGTATCAACAGCACTGTGGCTGGTACCACCGATACGACCAAGGGTGATCGTCAAGCTGTTGACCCGACTGACCTGACTGGTAATCGCTATCGTTGTGAGCAAACGAACTACGATACCGCATTGCGTTATCCAAAAATCGATGCGTGGGCAAAGTTCAAAGACTTTCAAACCCGTATCCGTGACGCAATCCTGCAACGTCAAGCCCTTGACCGAATCATGATTGGGTTTAACGGTGTTAGCCGAGCGGCAACATCAAACCGAGCAACTAACCCTAAATTGCAAGATGTGAATAAGGGGTGGCTGCAAAAACTCCGTGAAGACAAGCCAGAAAATGTGCTTGATGAAGTCAAAGAAGGCTCTGGTGTAATCAAGGTTGGAGCTGGCGTTACGTTGGCTGATGGTTACAACAACCTAGATGCACTGGTTATGGATTTGACCGAATTGTTGGGGCCAACCTATCGAGACGATACGGAACTGGTCGCGATTGTGGGTCGAAAGTTGCTGCACGACAAGTATTTCCCGATGGTGAACAAAGACCAAGTGCCAAGCGAGAAAATGTCGGCAGACGTGATCATCAGCCAAAAACGAATGGGTGGTTTGCCTGCTGTTCGGGTACCAAGCTTCCCTGAAAATGCCGTCATGGTTACTCGTCTTGATAACCTTTCCATCTACTGGCAGGAAGGTACTCGCCGCCGCACTATCTTGGACAACGCAAAGCGTGACCAGATCGAAAACTACGAATCAGTGAATGAGGCCTACGTAGTTGAAGACTACGAAGGTGCTGCATTAGCTGAAAATATCCAACTGGTTGAAGCTGCGCCGGTCGCGTGAGGGAGGGGATATGACAAGCCCTGCCATGCGTAACAAACAGCGTAAGTTGGCCGCCCTGAAAGGGGCGGACATTTCAGAGCATAGCCGAGCCGGAGCCAACGCGTATGAACTGCAACTGATGCAGCTAACCGAGTTCCGCCGCCGCTTAAAGAAACTCGAAAGCATCGAACGCAAGATTGAAGCCAAGCGCACCATGCTGCCTGACTTTATCCCGTGGGTAACCGGCGTGATGGATGCTGACCGAGGCGGACAAGATGACGTTTTCGTCACAGTCATGCTGTGGACTCTCGACACCGGTGATCTGCAAGCCGCTTTACCGATGGCTCAGTAT
>JBOFCH010000343.1:0-5787 GCA_051645985.1 Plesiomonas sp.
TCCATCCGGCCAGCGGCCACGTAAGCCAGATCCAGCGCAGCAGAGCCGGTGCGACGCATATCGGCACACTGGGCAAACAGCGCTTGGAAGATAGCCATGTAGGCATTGGTGTGCTGCTTGGCTTTGAACGGGAAGCCGGTAGCCAGTACGGTGCCAGTTAAGTCTTTGGCATCGCCAGCACGCAGACGGTAGCCGTTCAGCTGAGCGCCGCTACCGCGAGTGGCGGTAAACAGTTCGTTGCGGATTGGATCATAGATCACTGCCACTTCGGTGCGGCCTTTGATGCGCACAGCGATGGAGACAGAGAAATGAGGAATACGTTTGATAAAATTGGAGGTGCCATCCAGCGGATCGATAACCCATTGAACGTCTTGATCTTCACCAAGTAGCTCGCCGCACTCTTCACTGTAAATAGTGTGCTTTGGATAGGATTTCTTGATGGTATCAATAATGACTTTTTCAGCCGCTTTGTCGACGTTGGTGACAAAGTCATTCGCACCCTTCTGGGTTGCCTCAACAGATTCTGGTTGTTCGTAAGCTTTGGCAATAACGTTACCAGCCTTGCGCGCAGCACGCACGGCAATGTTCAGCATAGGATGCATAGGTCTCTTCCGGTGGATGTTGTTAAAGAACGGGAAAACGGTGGCGGAGTATAGCAAAAGCGCAGACAAAAGGAAACGATTGTTTTTTATCCACACCAGCGCATCCCGCGCCGCTTAAGCGTTACAGGCTGTAATAAGTGGCGAAGGCTTGTAGCACGGGGAAAGCAAACGTGCCGCAACGCACAGTTTCTGCATGCCGAATCCCTGCGCAAGCAGTTTTAAATATGTTAATATAATGCCCCTTTTAAGACCGCAGGTTTCGACCGGCGGCGGCAACCCGATCAGAGCGACTCATGTTAGAAAATGTGCGGATTGTTTTGGTAGAAACCTCCCATACCGGCAATATGGGGTCTACCGCGCGAGCAATGAAAACCATGGGATTAACCAACTTGTATCTGGTGAACCCGAAAGTGGAGCCTGACTCGCAGGCGATAGCTCTGGCGGCCGGTGCCAGTGACGTGATTGGCGAGGCCAAAATCGTCAACTCGCTGGATGAGGCGATCGCCGGTTGTGCGTTGGTGATCGGCACTAGCGCTCGCTCGCGCAGTCTGCAATGGCCGTTGATTGAGCCGCGTGAATGTGGTCAGCGTATTGCCACCGAATGTGCTCAGCACCCAGTGGCGTTGGTGTTTGGCCGTGAGCGTGTGGGGTTGACCAATGAAGAGCTGCAACAGTGCCACTTCCATGTCACCATTCCTGCTAACCCAGAGTACAGCTCACTGAATCTGGCGATGGCGGTGCAGCTGTTGTCCTATGAGATCCGGATGAACTGGCTGGAGCAAGCACGGGCAGCGGCGCCAGATTACACCGCTCAAGAGTCGGAATACCCACTGATGGAAGACTTGAACCGCTTCTATCAACATCTGGAGCAAGTACTGACCGACGTGCACTTTATTCGGCAGGCCAATCCGGGTCTGGTGATGAGCAAATTGCGCCGGATGTATACCCGCGCTCGCCCAGAAGCGGCGGAGCTGAATATCCTGCGCGGTATGCTGAGCGGGATCCAAAAAGCACTCAGTGATAAGTCGCATAAATCCGACTAAAACAGTCAGGATAATACTTGACCAAAATAGTAGGAAATGGCACACTGCTAGCATCTGAATATAAAGGATGAAGTGCCATGAGACTGACATCAAAAGGACGTTACGCAGTGACCGCTATGTTGGATGTGGCACTGCATTCTGAGCAGGGACCGGTATCGCTGGCGGATATTTCCGAACGACAAGGGATATCTCTGTCATATCTGGAGCAACTTTTTGCCCGACTGCGCAAACAAGGGCTGGTTAACAGCGTGCGCGGTCCGGGCGGTGGTTATCTGCTCGGTAAACCATCCGACCAGATTGCGGTTGGAATGGTCATCTCCGCAGTGGATGAATCGGTAGATGCCACCAAATGTTTAGGGAAGGGTGATTGTCAGGGCGGAGCCCGCTGCCTGACCCATGCGTTATGGCGTGATCTTAGCGATAGGATCAGTGGATTTTTAAATAACATTACGTTAGCCGAATTAATGGCCAATCAGGAAGTGTTGCAGGTTGCTGATCGTCAGGAGCACGCGCACCGTCCGGTAACTGTAGCCACTGCTCCACACCGTGATGCGCCGAGCATCAACTTGGGTGTGTGATTGGAAAGCCTGACCTCTGACGTAATGTGACGGAGCAATGAAATGAAATTGCCTATTTATCTTGATTATTCGGCCACCTGCCCAATGGATCCGCGCGTTGCGGAAAAAATGATGCAGTTCATGACCATGGATGGCACCTTTGGTAACCCAGCATCCCGCTCTCACCGTTTTGGTTGGCAGGCGGAAGAGGCGGTAGATATCGCCCGTAACCAGATTGCTGAGCTGGTGAATGCCGATCCGCGTGAACTCGTGTTTACCTCCGGGGCGACCGAAGCGGACAACTTGGCTATCAAAGGCGTGGCGAATTTCTACGGTAAAAAAGGTAAACATATCATTACCTGCCAAACCGAACATAAAGCGGTGTTAGATACCTGTCGCCAGATGGAGCGTGAAGGCTTCGAGGTGACCTATCTGGATCCGGAGTCCAATGGTCTTATCGATCTGGCCAAGCTGGAAGCCGCCATGCGTCCGGATACCATTTTGGTTTCCATCATGCATGTGAACAACGAAATCGGGGTGATCCAAGATATCGCGACAATCGGCGAAATGTGCCGCAGCCGCGGGATCTTGTTCCATGTCGATGCGACGCAAAGTGTGGGCAAACTGCCTATTGATCTGGCGGAGCTGAAAGTGGATCTGATGTCCTTCTCCGCCCACAAAGTGTATGGCCCGAAAGGCATCGGTGCGCTGTATGTTCGCCGTAAGCCACGTGTCCGTCTGGAAGCCCAGATGCACGGTGGTGGTCACGAGCGTGGTATGCGCTCCGGTACCCTGCCAGTACACCAGATCGTCGGTATGGGTGAAGCGTATCGGATTGCCAAAGAAGAAATGGCCGAAGAGATGGCCCGCATCCGCACCCTGCGTGACCGTTTGTGGAATGGTCTGAAAGACATGGAAGCCGTGTATGTGAACGGCGATCTGGAACAGCGTATGGCCGGTAACTTGAACGTCAGCTTTGCGTTCGTGGAAGGGGAATCCCTGATCATGGCGCTCAAAGACTTGGCGGTGTCTTCCGGCTCAGCTTGTACCTCCGCCAGCTTGGAGCCATCTTACGTGCTGCGTGCGCTGGGTCTGAACGATGAACTGGCACACAGCTCGATTCGCTTCTCCATTGGCCGTTATACCACGGAAGAAGAGGTTGATTACGCCATTCAGCTCTGCCGCTCTGCGGTCATCCGCCTGCGTGAGTTATCTCCGCTGTGGGATATGTACAAAGAAGGCGTTGATCTGAATACCGTTGAGTGGGCGCATCATTAATTTCGGTTTATGAGGAGTTAGGTTATGGCATACAGTGATAAAGTTATCGACCACTATGAAAACCCGCGTAACGTGGGTGCGTTTGATAAAAACGATACCAACGTCGGTAGCGGTATGGTCGGGGCACCTGCCTGTGGCGACGTCATGAAGCTACAGATCAAGGTCAATGATGCTGGCATCATCGAAGATGCCCGCTTTAAAACCTACGGTTGTGGCTCTGCCATTGCATCCAGCTCACTGGTCACCGAGTGGGTAAAAGGCAAATCGCTGGATGAAGCGGCGGGCATTAAAAACACCGATATCGCCGAAGAGCTGGCGTTGCCACCGGTGAAGATCCACTGCTCGATTCTGGCGGAAGATGCGATTAAAGCCGCTATTGCCGATTACAAGAGCAAGCACGACGCCGCAGAATAATACGAAGAACGATACAAAGAGGTTGTAGAGCAAATGGCAATCACCATGACTGAAAGTGCAGAAAGCCGTGTCCGCACGTTTTTACAAAACCGCGGCAAAGGTATCGGACTGCGTCTGGGGGTTAGAACCTCCGGGTGTTCCGGTATGGCTTATGTCTTGGAGTTTGTTGATGTACTGAACGACGATGACGTAGTGTTTGATAACAACGGCGTTAAGGTGATTGTCGATGCCAAGAGTCTGCAATTTCTGGACGGAACTGAGCTGGACTTCGTGCGTGAAGGTTTGAACGAAGGCTTCAAGTTCAACAATCCGAATGTTACCGGTGAGTGCGGTTGCGGCGAAAGTTTCAACGTCTGACCGGTCACGGACATCAGGTTGTGACCGATGAACTATTTTGACTTATTCGGGCTGCCCGTTGACTTTCAGGTTGACGGCAGCCTTTTAACCGTTCGGTACCGTGAACTGCAAAAGCAGTGTCATCCGGATAATTTTGCGACTGCCTCGGAGCGTGACCGCTTGCTGGCGGTGCAACAGGCCGCTCGTATCAATGACGGCTATCAGACCCTCAAAGATCCGCTGCGTCGCGCCGAATACCTGCTGGCTCAGCAAGGTCTGGATCTGGCCGGCGAGCAACATACCATGCACGACACCGAGTTTCTGATGCAGCAGATGATGCTGCGTGAAGAGCTGGAAGAAATTGCCGAGCAGGGCGAAGATGCCGAAGCGGCACTGTCTGCATTTGACCAGCGGGTCATCCAGATGCATGCCCAGCGTATGCAGCAGTTGACAGATGCGCTGGCGCAACAGCAATGGTATGTAGCGGCCGACACGGTACGCAAACTGAAGTTTCTAGCCAAACTCCGGCAGGAAGTTGAGCGACTGGAAGACAACCTGCTGGGGTAATAACGGAAAAGACAATGGCGTTATTACAAATTGCTGAACCCGGTCAGATGGCAGCGCCTCATCAGCATCGTCTGGCAGCGGGAATAGATTTGGGGACCACCAATTCACTGGTGGCCACGGTACGTAGCGGACGGGCCGAAACTCTGCCGGATGCGGAAGGGCGTCATCTGCTGCCTTCGGTGGTTCATTACGGCGATAGCCAGCAGGGCCTCACCGTCGGTTGGGATGCCCGCGCCAATGCAGCGCGCGATCCAGCCAACACCATCATTTCGGTCAAGCGCCTGATGGGGCGTTCGCTGGCCGATATTAATGCCCGTTATCCAAGCTTGCCGTATCAGTTTGAGGCTTCAGCCAATGGCCTGCCACAGATCTGCACCGTGCAAGGTGAGGTTAACCCGGTGCAGGTATCGGCTGAAATCTTAAAAGCCCTGAGCGCGCGCGCCGAGGCTACGTTGGGTGGGCCGCTGAGCGGTGTGGTGATCACTGTTCCGGCCTATTTTGATGATGCGCAGCGCCAAGGCACCAAAGACGCGGCGCGTCTAGCGGGTCTGCATGTTCTGCGCTTACTCAACGAACCCACTGCTGCGGCGATCGCTTATGGCCTCGACTCCGGTCAAGAAGGGGTGATCGCGGTATACGATTTGGGCGGTGGCACTTTCGATATTTCGGTATTACGTCTGTCGCGCGGCGTGTTTGAAGTACTGGCGACCGGCGGTGATTCAGCGCTGGGTGGCGATGACTTTGACCACTTGCTGGCTGACTGGCTGGCCGAACAGGCGGGGATCAGCGCGCCGGACTCGCAGTTGCAGCGTCAACTGCTGGATGAAGCGATTCGTGCCAAGATTGCCTTGAGCGATGCCGAGAGCGTCAGCGTGCACATTGCTGACTGGCAGGGCCAAGTGAGCCGTGAGCAGTTTGCTAGCTTGATCCGCCCACTGGTGAAGAAAACCTTACTGGCCTGTCGCCGTGCGTTAAAAGATGCTGGCATCA
>JBOFCH010000344.1:0-5931 GCA_051645985.1 Plesiomonas sp.
GTGAGCACTGCTATCGATTACCTGTGGTGGGCTGCCCATCTTGAAAAAAGGCTGGATAGCGTTGAAAACCGGCACCATGAACATTCATTTCTTGATGTCGGTGGCGGTTATTGGCGCTATTGCGATCGGTCAGTGGCCGGAAGCGGCAATGGTACTGTTCTTGTTCGCGGTGGCCGAAAAGCTGGAGGATATGTCGCTGACTCGCGCCGGAGAGGCCGTAAAATCGCTGATGGCACTGGCGCCAGAAACGGCGTGGGTACAGCAAGATAACGGTTGGACGGAAGTTCCGGTGGCCGACGTGGCCGTCGGCTCCCGAGTGCGTGTGCGCCCCGGTGAACGTGTGCCGTTAGATGGCATGATTATCAGCGGAACCAGCCACTTTAATGAAGCCCCGATCACCGGGGAGAGTTTGCCCGTTAGCAAAGAGCCGGGTGGTACCGTGTTTGCGGGCAGTATCAATGGGGATGGCGTGGTGGAGATCCAGACTACCTCGGCAGCTAGTGGCAGCGTGCTGGCTCGGATTATCACCACCGTGCGTGATGCACAGGCGAGCAAGGCACCGATCCAGCGCTTTATTGACCGTTTTGCTCGGTACTACACACCAACGGTTGTCGCTGCCGCCGTGCTGGTGGCGGTGCTGTTACCACTCTTTGGGGTAATGCCACTGAAATCGTCAGTGTATACCGCACTGGTGATGCTGGTGATTGCGTGCCCGTGTGCACTGGTGATCGCAACGCCAGTGACCTTGGTTAGCGCGCTGGCATCCTCGGCCCGTTACGGCATGCTGATTAAAGGCGGTGCGCCGCTGGAGATGGCAGCCAAAATCAACGCCATCGCGTTTGATAAAACTGGCACCCTGACGTTAGGGGAGCCAGAAGTGACTCAAGTGATTGTTCCATCGGGCAGCGCGCTGACTGAAAGTCGTATTCTGGCACTGGCGGCAGCGCTGGATGCACACTCCACGCACCCGCTGGCCAGTGCTGTGCTGCGCGCAGCGGCGGCACGCCATGTCGAGCAGCGCGACGCTAACGAGATCCAAGAGCTGGTTGGATTAGGGGTACAAGGGCGCATTGGGGAAGAGGCTTACTGGTTGGGAAGCCGTCGTCTGGCAGAGCGACGTCAGGTGCTCACCGCAGAGCAGGTGGCTGAGCTAAGTGAGTTGGAAGCGCAGGGACAGGGGCTACTGCTGTTGATGTCGTCGGAGCAACTGCTGGGGATCTTGACGGTGGCGGATAAAATTCGTCCGGAAGCCGCCGAGGTGATCCGTCGTCTGAATCAACAGGGGATCCATACCGTGATGTTGTCCGGCGACCATCAAGGTGTGGCATCGGCAGTAGGGCGGCAGATTGGTGTAGAAGAAGCACTGGGCGAGTTGTTGCCGCAAGATAAACTGGAGCGCATCACGCAACTGCAAACTCACGAGCAACAGGTCGCCATGATTGGTGACGGCGTGAACGATGCTCCGGCGTTGGCCCGCGCTGATTTGGGGATCGCAATGGGCGCGGCTGGCTCGGATACCGCGCTGGAGACCGCCGGTGTCGCACTGATGGAAGACCGCTTGGATAAGTTGCCGGATTTGTTTGCCCATGCGCGTCGTACTTCTCGAGTACTGAAAGCCAATATCGCGATGGCGTTGGGGATTAAAGCGGTGTTCTTTGCCTTGGCGATGGCCGGTGTCGCCACGTTATGGATGGCGGTATTTGCCGATGTGGGGGCCAGCTTGCTGGTGATCGCCAATGGCCTGCGTATGGCCAAAGACATACAGCGTTCATCATAAAGGCCATTGTAAATGCAAAATAAAATGTGAATCAGCGACAGGACGTCAAAAAGCCGACCGGTTATAGTATGATCAACGCGTGATAGCTGCGTGCTATAGCCGGAACTGAGCTGCCTGATAGGCTTTCTTTAATCAGAGAATCTGATGTCGGTCACTCATTGCTAGCGCTATAAAAGCCGCATCCACTCACGATGCGGCTTTTTTATTTTTATTGATTGGTTTGGTCTAGTTGTTTAGCCCGTTTGTTCAGTTTGCTTGGCAAGGATGAGTTCGATGGAGACGGCGAAACGATGTGGGATGACACGAGTGATAACAACAGTGACGCGTTATACCGGATACTCTTACGTTCAGGGCTTTGGCATGCAAAAACTATGGATAGCCGCTTTATGCCTCATCGCGCTGGCGGGATGTGACTTTTCACCCTCATCGCAAGCACTGGGAACGTTGGAGCGTGATCGACTGACCTATCCGGCGATGGCGGCAGAAACGGTGATCGCCATGCCGGTGCGCGAAGGCCAAGCGGTTACTACCGGCACCTTGTTGGTGCAGTTAGACCCCGCCCGTCAGCAGACATTAGTGGAGCAAGCGGCCGCCTCCTTACAGGCTGCGCAGGCCAATTTACAAAAACTGGAGCAAGGCGCGCGCAGTGAAGATATTGCAGCCGCTGAAGCTCACTGGCGTGGCGCGCAGGCATTGGAGAAAGAGAACGCGCTGCAATATCAACGCATGTTACAGCTATTTGCCCGTAAAGCCGTTGGACAAGCCGAACTGGATCAAGCGTTGGCATCACGTAATAACAGCACCGCGCAGGTTAACGCGACGTACCAGCAGTGGCTGGCGCTAAAAAATGGCTCACGACCGGAAGACATTGCACAAGCACGCGCCAATGTAACGGCCGCGCAGGCCAAACTGGCGGAGAGTCAGATTGCATTGCAGCAGTTGTCGGTGGTCGCCACCCGCGATGGGATTGTGGAAAGCCTGCCATTTCACCTTGGCGATCGCCCGGTAACCGGCAATACGCTGGTGGTGATGTTGGCCGAGCAAGCGCCCTATGCCCGGGTCTATATTCCCGAGCCGTTTCGTACCCGGATTCATGTGGGCATGACCTTGCCGGTACGGGTCGATGGCATTCACGAGCCGATGTCGGGGACGGTACGCAAAATAGCCCATGATCCCGCATTCACGCCTTACTACGCACTGAACCGCGAAGATCGGGCACGTTTGGTCTATCTGGCTGAAGTGCAGTTATCGCCAGAGCATAGTGATTTACCGTCCGGCATTCCGGCGCAGGTGATCTTGCCATGACGACATCTGATTGGGGCGGGTCTGATTCGGTCATTGAAACACAGGGGATGACGCGCCGTTTTGGTTCGTTTACGGCGGTGGATAACCTGAACTTGCAGATCCGGCGTGGGGAGATTTTTGGCTTTCTCGGCCCCAACGGTTGTGGCAAATCCACCACCATCCGCATGCTGACCGGCTTGTTGTCACCGTCTGACGGCACAGTACAGGTGCTTGGGCAACGATTGCCGCAAGGTGGGGAGCGAGTACGTACCCGTATTGGCTACATGACGCAAAAATTTTCCCTGTATGACGATCTGACGGTGGCCGAAAATTTACATTTTATCGGCGAAGTCTATGGACTACGCGGTACGCAGCGCAGGGCGCGGGTGGCTGAGTTATGCCGTCAGTATGAACTGGACGCATTGCAGCGCCGTTTGGCTGGCAGCCTCAGTGGGGGGCAAAAGCAGCGTCTGGCACTGGCCGCGGCGGTGATCCATCAACCGGAGCTGTTATTTTTGGATGAACCGACTGCCGCAGTCGACCCACAAAACCGGCGAGAGTTTTGGGAGCAGCTGTTTGATTTGTCGGCAGCAGGCACCACGATTTTAGTTGCGACCCACTATATGGATGAAGCGGAGCGTTGCCATCGCATCGGGATCATGCAAGAGGGGCGTATGCGTTTGACCGGCGCGCCAGCAGAGCTGATGAATGGGATGGGCGGCGCGGTGTTTGAAATCGATGGCGTGCATCTGCGACCGCTCAAGCATTATCTGCTGAGCCTGCCGCCCATTATTTCTGCGGCTCAGCTCGGCGCTCGTTTGCGGGTGCTGGTGAGTCACGTTGTCACCGAACCGATGGCATTTTTGCAACAGCAGTTGCAGCAGTTTGATACGCAAACTGCCGGCGTGCATATTGCGCCGCGCACGATACAGGCGGTACGCCCGAGTCTGGAGGATGTGTTTGTCTTGGCTACTGGCCCGCAATCGTCCGAACATGCATCGCAATATGCATCAAAATATGCGTCGAAAGGGGATGTGGATGTCTGATGCATTGCCGAAATCCACGTTAGCTCAGCAGATACGTTTATTCTGGCTGCGAATGAGCGCGGTGGTGCGTAAAGAGCTGCGGCAATTATCACGGGATCGCATGACCTTTGGCATGGTGATCATGATCCCCCTGATCCAACTGTTTTTATTCGGTTACGCCATCAACACCAACGTGCGACACATTCCGGTGGCGGTAGTGGATCAAAGTCAGACCTCGCTGAGTCGTATTATCGAACAAATGGTTTCCGTAACTCAGGTGGTGGACATTCAAGCGCGTTACACACAGGTGCCGGAGGCGGAAAATGCCTTACGACAGGGAAAAGTGCGTGCAGTACTGGTGTTGCCGCCTGATTTGGCGCGCCGTTATGGCGAATATACGCAGACACCGCAGAATTTTCCGTTGAGTACACAAAACACGGTTCAACCGTTGGGGCAATGGCTAGTGGATGGCTCCGATCTGATGGTTGCGTCGGCGGTGCGTCAGCTACGTAATATGTCGTTGGCGGAATTGCAAAACCAGAATCCTAATTTGCAGGTGCCGGTCTTTGCGGTGGCGCAATATTATAACCCGGAGCAGCGCAGTGCGGTGAATGTGGTGCCGGGGCTGACGGCGATTATTTTGACCATGACCATGATTATGTTCACGTCAGCGGCGATTGTGCGCGAGCGCGAGCGTGGCAATATGGAGTTGCTGATTAATACCCCAATTCGGCCATTGGAGCTGATGCTGGGCAAAATCATTCCCTATATTCTGGTGGGGCTGATCCAAGTGATGATCGTGCTGGGGTTGGGCCATTTGATTTTTGATGTGCCGATCAACGGCCCGGCCTATGCCATTTTGCTGTCATCATTGCTGTTTATCTGCGCCAGTCTGACCGTGGGGCTGATTATCTCCACACTGGCGAAAACGCAACTCCAGTCGATGCAGATGACGGTGTTTATCTTGCTTCCTTCGATTTTACTGAGTGGCTTTATGTTTCCGTTCGAAGGCATGCCGCGTCCAGCACAGTGGATCGCAGAAGTGTTGCCGGCGACCCATTTTATTCGCGTTATTCGGGCGGTGGTGCTACGCGATGCCGGTTTGTGGGATATGCGCTTTGAACTGCTGTGGCTGGGCCTCTTTTTTATTGTCGGTCTGTTGATTGCCACCCGCCGTTTTCATAAAACGCTGGATTAAAGGGATAAGTCGTTGTTGCTGCGTGCGCGAGATGACACGAGCAGATTCGTGAATGACAAGCGCTTTGCAAACGGGCGCACATCGGGGAAATTTCTGGTAACATCGCCCTCCCTTTGTATTGCTGTATAGGAATAGAGTGATGACCACCACTTTGTTCAAAGATTTTATGTTTGAAGCGGCGCATCGTTTGCCGCATGTCCCGGAAGGGCACAAGTGCGGACGCCTGCATGGCCACTCTTTTACCGTGCGTATCGAGATCAGCGGTGAAGTTGACCCGCACAGCGGATGGATTATGGATTTCGGTGATATCAAGCAGGTATTCAAGCCGATTTATGACCAGCTGGATCACTATTACCTGAATGATATTGAAGGGCTGGAAAACCCGACCAGTGAAGTCCTGGCGCGCTGGATTTGGGACAAACTCAAACCACAATTGCCATTACTGACCGCGGTAATGATCAAGGAAACCTGTACCTCAGGTTGTACTTATCGTGGTCAGTAAGTTGCGATAAGTTAGTCGCGATATAAGTAAGCCGCGGCGAGTCAGTCATTGTGAGTCAATCACGACGAATAATACTCTGACGTTCGTAGTGAAACAAAAAAAACGGTGACGCCAACGCGGACACCGGTTTTTTTGATCTGCAATC
>JBOFCH010000345.1:0-2371 GCA_051645985.1 Plesiomonas sp.
CCATTTCCGAAAATGTCGGCGCACTGAATAACCATCTGGCGCGCGTGTTGTCTGGCTCGCTGTATTCCAGCATCCGTGAAGGTGGCAAAAAAGTGCTGTCTGGCCTGCCGCCCATCAAAGAGCTGCTCAAACGTACCGAAGAGCACATCAAAGGGATGGTGGTACCGGGCACACTGTTTGAAGAACTGGGCTTTAACTATATTGGCCCAATTGATGGTCACAACATCGATGAGCTGGTGCATACGCTGAAAAATATGCGCGGTCTCAAAGGCCCGCAACTGCTGCATGTGATGACCAAAAAAGGCAAAGGCTATGCACCTGCGGAAAAAGATCCGATTGGTTATCATGGCGTGCCAAAATTCGATCCAGCCCAAGACAGCCTGCCGAAGAGTAGCGGCGGTCTGCCAACCTATTCCGCCATCTTTGGCGATTGGCTGTGTGAGATCGCGGCCAAAGATCAGAAACTGATCGGTATTACCCCCGCGATGCGCGAAGGCTCGGGCATGGTGCGCTTTTCTAAAGAGTACCCGAAACAGTATTTCGATGTGGCGATTGCCGAGCAACACTCAGCCACCTTTGCCGCCGGTATGGCAATTGGGGGCTACAAGCCAGTGGTCGCGATTTACTCTAGCTTCCTGCAACGGGCCTACGATCAGGTGATCCACGATGTGGCGATCCAGAACTTACCGGTGATGTTTGCTATCGACCGCGGCGGCATTGTCGGCGCGGATGGGCAAACCCACCAAGGCGCGTTTGATTTGTCGTTCCTGCGCTGCATCCCGAATCTGGTGGTAATGACCCCCAGTGACGAGAACGAGTGTCGGCAAATGCTGTACACCGGTTATCAGCACACAGGCCCGTCCGCAGTACGTTATCCACGCGGTACCGGCACTGGCGCGATATTAGAGCCTCTGGCGGCCTTAGAGTTGGGTAAAGGAGTATTGCTGCGTGAAATGAGCGCCTCTGCCGATATCAATCAACCGCATATCGCATTCTTAAACTTCGGTACGCTGTTACCGCAGGTGATGGAAGCGGCGCAAGCGCTTAATGCTAGCGTTGCCGACATGCGCTTTGTCAAACCGCTGGACACCGAGTTGGTCTTACAACTGGCCGCCGAGCACGATGTGCTGGTGACGGTGGAAGAGAACGCCATTATGGGCGGCGCCGGTAGTGCCGTGAATGAAGCGCTGATGGCCGCCGGTGTGTGCATGCCGGTCTTGAACCTTGGCCTGCCGGACTTTTTCGTTCCACAAGGCTCCCAAGATGAGATCCGTCACGACTTAGGGCTAGACGCCGAAGGCTTTGTACGTCAGGTTCGCGATTATCTGGCGCAGCGAAAAGCCCGCACTCGCCTTAGCGAAGAGAAGCCGCGCGAAGAAGACCCTAGCTAAAAGAGCCTAAATTAAGAAAACCCGAGTGACAATCCCGGGCGATTTTCCGACCGGTTCAGCATAAAAAACGGCGCACAAAATGGCGCCGTTTTTTATTGGCAAACGCCGCTCAAGATATTACGCCCACCAGAAGGCGACTAGCCATAAGCAGACGGCGGCAATAATGCCCGCAATCACATCATCAATCATGATGCCAAAACCGCCCCCCACTTTACGGTCAAACCAGCGGATCGGCCACGGTTTCACCATATCAAAGAAGCGGAACAGCACAAAGCCAGTCACGACCCACAGCCACGTCATGGCAGGCAACGTCAGCATGGTGATAAACAGCCCGACAAACTCATCCCAGACGATCGCGCCGCTATCATGCACCTGCATGTCTCGGGAGGTTTTGTCGCACAGGTACACCCCGATGACAAAGCTGAGCACTGTCGCCAGCAGATACCACGGCAGACTCAGGTGCGACAACAGCCACCACATCGGCAGCGCAGCCAGCGTCCCCATGGTTCCCGGCACCACCGGCGATAATCCACTGCCAAAACCCAGCGCCACCAAGTGTACCGGATTACGTAGTGAGACTTTATCCAGCCCCTCGCGCATCATGAGCCTCCGAAATGATCAAATCCGTGCAGATCCAGCGCTTGAACCTCGCCATCACGGAGAAACTCCAGACGGCCATCATGCGCCGAAATCTGACCAATACAGGTGTAGTTTACCCCGAGATTGGCTAACGCCGTATCTAAGCGAACCCGATTTACCTCGGAAACGGTAAAGCACAGCTCATAATCTTCGCCACCCGCCACCGCCCAAGCCAACGCCTGCTCGGCAGAGGTGACACTGAGTAGCGCATCAGAATACGGTAGCTTCTCCAACTCGACCCGCGCGCCACACCCACTGCGCTTGAGAATATGGCGCAGATCCGAAGCTAAACCATCCGATAAATCCAGACAGGACGACGCGATCCCCGCCAAAGCCTGCCC
>JBOFCH010000346.1:0-1737 GCA_051645985.1 Plesiomonas sp.
CAACTGTTACAAGCGAAAAAACCACTGATTATCTCCGGTTCATCGGCTGGCTCAGAAACATTACTGAAAGCAGCTGCGAATATTGCGTTGGCATTAAAAGCCCGTCAGGTTGCAGTGGGATTGAGTTTGGTCCTGCCGGACGTAAACAGTCTGGGTTTGCTGATGTTGGGCGCGCAACCTTTGCAGCCCGCGCTGGCTCGATTAGCCGATGCTGATGCCGCTGTTGTTATGGAAGCCGATTTGTTCCGCCACGCCTCAGTGGCGCGCGTCAGTCAGGCATTGTCATCGTTATCCCATTTGATTGTTCTGGATCATCAGCAAACAGCGACGACGGCTAAAGCGTCATTGCTGCTACCAGCCGCCAGCTTTGCTGAGGCCGATGGCACAGTGATTAACCATGAAGGGCGAGCACAACGTTTTTATCAGGTTTATGCTCCCGCTTACTACGCTGAAAATAACAATGTGGCTGAAAGCTGGCAGTGGCTGACCACGTTGCAAAGTCATACCGCAACTCGTCAGTCGGAATGGACTCATTTTGACGTGGTATCCAAACTATGTGCTCAAGCCGTTCCGGCATTGGCAAATCTTACCGCGGTAGCTCCAAAGGCAGATTTTCGAATTCGAAGCCTCAAACTGGCGCGTTCACCACATCGTTACAGTGGCCGTACCGCGTCACGTGCCAATATCAGCGTGCATGAGCCACGGGTACCGCAGGATGCGGATACGCCGTTTGCCTTCTCGATGGAAGGCTATTCCGGTTCAAAAGAGTTGTATTCGGAGATCCCGTTTGTCTGGTCGCCGGGTTGGAACTCGCCGCAAGCGTGGAATAAATATCAAGATAAAGTTGGGGGTCGGCTAAAAGCAGGCGATCCAGGGCTGCGCCTGATCACGCCACAACTGCATGAACCCTCTCGTTTGCAGCCTTATCCCAGTCACATCAAGACAGTGAACGCCGGTACGGATGGTTATCAGGTGGTCGGACAGTACCATATCTTTGGTAGCGAAGAGTTGTCGCAGCGTGCAGGAGTGATCCAATCCCGCACGCCAGTAGCGACGATGGGCTTGAGTGAGTCTGACGCGCAAAAACTGGCTATCAATGAAGGAACATTGCTCAGTTTTAGCTGGGAGAAAAATTATTTTCGCTTACCGGCTCGGATTGATAAGCATCTGATGGCGGGTGTAGTGACGTTACCGGTCGGCTTTGCGGGGATCCCACTTGGCTTACTGGGACAGGTCATTACGGATGTACAGGAGGCGGTGTTATGAGCATATTGTCGCCATCCACGTGGCTGATCCTGACTGAAGTGGCCAAAGCGATTGTGATCTTGCTGGTGGTTGTCAGCTGTGGTGCGTTTATGAGCTATGTTGAGCGGCGCTTACTGGGGCTGTGGCAGGATCGGTACGGGCCGAATCGGGTTGGGCCGTTTGGTATTCTGCAATTGGCCGCGGACATGATCAAAATGTTCTTCAAAGAAGACTGGGTCCCACCGTTTGCGGACAAGTTAATTTTCATGTTGGCACCACTGATTGCGATGGGGGCATTTTTGCTGACGTTCGCCATCATTCCTGTGACGCCGACCTGGGGCGTCGCCGATCTGAATATCGGTATTTTGTTCTTCTTTGCCATGGCCGGACTCGCGGTATATGCGGTGTTATTTGCTGGTTGGTCGAGTAATAACAAATATTCACTACTCGGTAGTTTGCGGGCATCAGCACAAACCTTGAGTTATGAGGTAT
>JBOFCH010000347.1:0-2039 GCA_051645985.1 Plesiomonas sp.
AGATGCGGGGTCTTGCTGTAGCAAACTGCGTACCCGCAACGTAATGCGCCCCACCTGCACGCGTCCGTCTAGTTGAAAATAGTGGCTGGTCACGGCAATCTGCGCCGCCAGCTTGGTACGTCCCGCATCATCGATCCCACTAAGCTCCGGCTCTGCCCAAAAGGCCGCCGCATCACGCCAACCATCGGCGGGACGGCGGGCCAACAGGGCTTGGGTCTGCTCGGCGCTCAGATAAGGGGTCAGTAAGGCCTGTAATAACGGTACCTGCTCGACACTTAAGGTGTTGATATTCAGCTGCCAGCGAGGCTGGGGTAACGCGCAGATCCACGGCTGTAAGCGTCGATAGAAGGCGGCATCCACACCCTGCACGGCCCGAAATTCACTCACGTCAGCCAGTAGGGTATTGGCGGTCAACGACGGCACCGCCCGGGCTAAGTAGTCACTGTCCTCCGCCCCATAACGGCTATTGCGCTGACTATCTGCATCCACATATTCCCATAGGCTATCGGCCACTTGCTCCGCCTGATAGGTATCCAGCGGCTGCTCGGGGGTATTGAGCGCGGCCAACAGCGCTAAAAACTGCTGTTCCCGGTGCGGACGTTCATTGCTGCCTGCCTCGGCCTTGATCCCCGCCAGCGCATTGAGATTAAAGCAGGCTTGTTGATCATGAATTTGCAAGCGGATCTCTCCCCCACTCAGTGGATACACTTGCTCCCCCACTGCCCATGCTTGACTCAGATTCGCCCGCGGATCATCTGCCAGCGACGCTTGCAGCAGTGCGACGGCCTGCTCCTCGGCGCTTAAGGCATACCAGTAAGCCTGCGCGGCTTGCTGGCGACTTTCGCTGTAACGAATTTGCTGCTGTAAACGCAGCGTAAAACCGGTCGCCAGAACACTCAAAACCGCCAACATCAGCAGTACCAAGATCAGCGCCATACCAGATGCGGGTGGATAACCCGATGACACCCGATGATCGCCGCTCATTCCCGATTCTCCGCCTGCACTGGCGCCGCCGGTAACAACCAGATCCGCTCCAACTCACCGAGCGAGTGCAGGGTTAAACGCAGACGCACCGCTTGCGGCAAAGCATCGGAGTCTTGCCATTGCCGCTGCCACTGGCCATCGTGGTAAAACGTCAATTGCAGACTCTCGACGCCATCAAGCAAGGTGCGGATCTGTGGCTCACTGCTAGCCGGCACATCAGCAAACGGCCACGTCAGGCGCTGTAACTGCCCTTGCTGTAACCGGTAACCCACCCGTTGCAGATGACCGCGCGGCAGTTGCATCTGTGGATTAGGTAACCCACCACGGATCAACAACCAACCGTCATCCTGCGATTGCAACACGCCAGCACCAGCACTCAAGAATGGCGCACGACTCAGATCCTCACTGCGCTGACGGCGCGCCAAAATCTGGGTAAAATCATTCTGTAACAGTTGTATCGCCCGCTGTAGGTTATCCATACGTTCGCTTAAACGTGCGCTGCTCTCATCGGCGCGCCGCACGCCATCCACCACTTGATACACGCCGAGGCTAAGCAACGCGAACACCATGATCGCTACCAGCAGCTCCAGCAAGGTAAAGCCGGAGGTCGGTGAAGAGCGCGGCCCATTCACTGTGTTTTCTCCGTCAGCGGCTTGGCAAAATAGCGCCGCAGTACCGCATCGGCACTGCCTTGCGGCTGACGGCTCACTCGGATCTCTATCGCGTCCAGTGATGAGCCGCTAGTCGGCAGCGGCTCACTGCGCCAGTACCACGTGCGATCCGCCATCTGGCTTTCACCGCGCTGACTGCGTTGGCGCTCTTGCGGGGCCAGTAGTGACAGTAACGCCAGCTGATTTTCTGCCACCCAACCGGCCAACAATTTGTCTTGCAAGATATTCAGATTACGCAGGCTGCTGCTACCGGCCTGCATGACTGCCAGTGCCGCCCCGGCAAACACCGCCAGTGCTACCAGCACCTCCAGCAAGGTAAACCCATGCCGCCATCGCAAATTCGGCCTCATGGCAATGCTCCCTCTGCCAATATTTGCCACGTAC
>JBOFCH010000348.1:0-4479 GCA_051645985.1 Plesiomonas sp.
CCGTTTCAGTCTGGTGGAAGTGGCCGCCAGTCCATCGCTGTTGCTGGCCGACATGGCCGGCTCACGGATGCCGATTGCCGTATCACACGGCGAAGGGCAGGTGGAGTTCCGCGACACGGTGCAGCTTAATGGGCTGGAGCAGAGCAATCTGGTGGCGATGCGCTTTGTGAACAATGCCGGTCAAGCGACCACCACCTATCCGGCCAACCCGAACGGATCGGTGAATGGGATCACCGCAGTCACTAACCTCGATGGCCGTGTGACTATCATGATGCCGCACCCAGAGCGGGTATTCCGTACCGTGAGCAACTCATGGCATCCGGATAACTGGGGTGAAGATAGCCCGTGGATGCGCATGTTCCGTAATGCTCGCCGCCAATTGGGTTAAATCCGCTGCGCTAAATCAGTGAAGCTTAACGCATTGAAATTGAGTGCGTTAAGCCAGATAGATAGCCAAAGGCGCTCAGTAGAGCGCCTTTTTAATTGGTTGATAAATAACAATTTTTAATTAAATGTCGGTAAATGCCGACAAGTGGGTTTATCAATGTCTCCAAAAGGAGACATTTATTGCTTTGATTTTTAATGATTATTTTCGTTGTTGTTTATCTTGTCGTTTTTTTGCGACAGTTTTGCCGATCCCTCAGGGCATCGCAAAGAAAAAATAGGGCAACGCTCGTCGCTACGACGTTTATTTAAAAAATAAACATTTAAATATCAGTGTATTAGTTTAAATATTTAAAACTTGGCATGCCGGGTGCATTATATTCAGCGTAAGTGCTCATCCACCTCCTTATGATAGCCTAGCTTCATAAACTCTCGGATGATGCCAATGTCATGGAGTCTAACGTCCGACCCTTGATAATGACTGCGGTCTTATCTGATTACGGACGCCACGTTGAGTGAGACTCCGCCCGACGTACCACTGCGATAAACAGAGATTTATCATCCGGTACGTGCTAAGAAGCCGGATACCAGTCGCCTGATCTCGATGAACATATGTTTTCATCACCCTGCAGGCGTAGCGAATATGGTCTGGTATCCTGATAGCCGCTCTGCCCGTTCAGTGTAACGCAAGCAGAATGGCCCGGGACGTACCGGGGGAAACCCCGGTTCACCCGAAACACAACATTTTATCCTATCAACAAGTGCTCAGATCTTGTCCATCCCCGGCAAGAATTGCGTTTGTATCTTTTCTCTGCGCCTTAGCTCAGGTAGCATTCCTCTATCTTTCTTTTATTCACCACGATGACCTTTATGCGTTTTTCCCCCCGTTCCCTACGGCAATTGGTTTTGCTGGCTTTTGTGCTGGTGCTGCTGCCATTGCTGTTGTTGGCCTATCAGGCTTATCGGGGGCTGGATAACCTTAGCGAACAGGCTGAGCAACTCAACCGCTCTACGCTGGCCGATGCACGCCGCTCCGAGGTCATGAGTAATATTGCATTGGAGATGGAGCGCAGTTACCGGCAGTACTGTGTGTTTGGTGATAAAACCTTTGCTAACTTGTACCAAAATCAGCGCAAACAATACCTGCACCAACTCACCTTGCATGCCCGTGCACTGCCAGAGAAAATTAACTATGCTGATTTACATGCCGAGTTGCAGGCTCTGGCTGTTCCCTTGTGTAACAATGAAGGATTGACGCCGGATGCCTTGTCATTGCTGGAGCGTTTTGCCCGTAGCAATACCCAGATGTTAGAAGTGACCCGTAATATCATTTACTCGCGCGGTGAGCAGTTGCAGCAAACTATTGCCGATCGTGGGCGTTATTTTGGCTGGCAGGCATTAAGTGTTTTTGGGGTCAGCTTAGTGCTGGTACTGCTGTTTACCCGTATGATCATCGGCCCGGTAAAAAGTATTCAGCGAATGATCAACCGGCTGGGAGAGGGGCATAAGGTCTCTGATATCTCAGGGCTACGCGGCCCGCGGGAGCTGAAATCTATTGCCCAGCGGATTGTCTGGCTGAGTGAGCGCTTGAGCTGGCTGGAATCGCAGCGCCATGAGTTTTTGCGTCATATCTCGCATGAATTGAAAACCCCGCTGGCCAGTATGCGTGAGGGAACCGATCTGTTGGCGGATGAGATTGCCGGCCCGCTGACCACATCGCAAAAAGAGATTGTGACCATATTGGATTCGAGTAGCCGGCATCTACAACAATTGATTGAACAGTTGTTGGATTATAACCGCCAAATTGCCAATACCCCGGTACAGATGCAGGATGTGGTGTTGCTGCCGTTGTTGGAGCCGGTGATGTTGGCGAACAGTTTACCGGCGAAAGCGAAGAACATGCGTACCCATCTGGATCTGGCATTTAGCCACTGTATGGCCGAGCCGACATTATTAAGTCGGGTATTGGATAATTTGTATTCTAATGCCGTGCACTACGGTGGCGAGTCCGGCACTATTTGGATCAGCAGCCGACAAAATCCAAAAGAGACGCGGATCCAGATAGATATTGCCAATACGGGCACCTCGATCCCATTGGCGGAGCGAGAAATGATTTTTGAGCCGTTTTATCAGGGGAGCCGACAACGCAAAGGTGCGGTGAAAGGCAGTGGATTAGGCTTGAGTATTGCGCGTGACTGTATCCGACGGATGCAGGGCGAACTGGATCTGGTGCAGGTGGATTATGCGCCAGTATGTTTTCGTATTGAATTACCGTTAAGTCCTGAACATGTCTCATAAAATGAAAAAATGGATGCTGG
Source organism: Plesiomonas sp. (assembly GCA_051645985.1). Lineage (GTDB taxonomy): Bacteria > Pseudomonadota > Gammaproteobacteria > Enterobacterales > CAMTGL01 > Plesiomonas. Next base: position 2,703 of record JBOFCH010000348.1, read on the forward strand.
GGGTAGCACTGGCTGTGCCGGTTACGCTGCTGACAGCTTGCAGCGGACGCCCGACTCAGGCATTGGCACGGGTGATGGAGCCTGTGTTACCTTCAATTGAAAATGAAGATTTTTACCGCCGCTCCTGTACGGCTATCTGGAACAGCAGCAACACCAATCAGATCCAGATGGCGGCTTATTGGCTGCGGGTTTCGGAGTGTGCGGATCAAATTCCGTTTAAATCCCGACGTGAGTTCGCCGCCAGTTTACCCAGCACCAGTTGGCATGGTCAGTTGAAAAAAACGCTGGTCGAGCTGCGCGACAGCCCAAGCTTAACGCAGCGCCGGCGGGCACTGGATACGTTGAGTGGCCTGCGCGATCAGGTGCCCTCTAGCGTATTGCCGCTGGTACGTTTGTGGCGTGAGCAGCAAGTGACGCTGATCAGTGCCACCGATGAGCGCTCGCGCGCTCAGCGAGAGATGAAGCAATTGGAAATGGATGTGGCGGAGTTACGTGCCGAGCGGCAGATGCTGCATCGTCGTTTGGATGATGCCGAGCAAAAATTACGCCGCTTGATGGACATTGAACGTCAACTGTCGGTGCGCAAACTGGTGCCGGTGAAACCGATATTGCCGGAGCAAGACGACAGTGTGAAACCGCCGGAGTTGGCTGTACCGTCGGCGGAAGAGCCGCTACCGCCACCGTTGATACCGGATCAAATGACACCGGATCAAATGATGCCGGATCAGATAAAGGAGCCTCAGGCTGATGACACAGAAAAAGACAGCAAGCCTGCTGCTGGTCGATGACGATCCCAGCTTACTGCGTCTGCTGGGGATGCGTCTCAACAGCGAAGGCTTTCACGTAGAGACGGCCCTGAACGGGCAAGAAGCACTGCGTATTTTAGAACGCGATAAAATCGATTTGGTGATCAGTGACTTGCGTATGGATGAAATGGATGGCATGGCGCTATTCAGTGAAATTCAAAAACGCATTCCAGGCATGCCAGTGATTTTATTGACCGCGCATGGCTCGATCCCCGATGCCGTCGCGGCCACCCGTCAGGGAGTTTTTAGCTTCCTGACCAAGCCGGTGGATAAAGAGGCGCTGTATAAAGCCATTGATGAAGCCTTAGCCTTGCACGCCCCAGCTAGCAGTGATGAACGCTGGCGTGAGGGGGTGATCACCCGTAATGCCGGCATGTTGCGTTTGCTAGAGCAAGCGAAAATGGTGGCGCAGTCCGATGTCAGTATCTTGATCAACGGAGCCAGCGGCACCGGTAAAGAAGTGTTAGCGCAGGCTATCCATAAAGCCAGTCCGCGAGCCAGTGCGCCGTTCATTGCCATTAACTGCGGAGCCTTGCCTGAGCAGCTGTTGGAATCGGAGTTATTCGGTCACGCTAAGGGGGCATTTACCGGCGCAGTCAGTCAGCGTGAAGGTTTGTTTCAAGCGGCGCAGGGCGGAACGCTGTTTCTGGATGAAATTGGCGATATGCCGCTGGCTTTGCAGGTAAAACTACTGCGGGTATTACAAGAGCGCAAAGTGCGACCACTTGGCAGTAACCGCGATATCGATATTGATGTACGGGTGGTGTCTGCCACGCACCGCGATCTGGTCAAAGCCATGGAGCTGGGTGAGTTTCGTGAAGATCTCTACTATCGTTTGAATGTGGTAAACCTCAAATTATCGGCGCTGAATGAGCGTGCCGATGATATCCCTCTATTGGCTGATCATATTTTGCGGCACGCGGCAGAGCGTAATAAGCCTTTTGTGCGCTCGTTTTCCAAAGAAGCGCTCA
>JBOFCH010000349.1:0-17380 GCA_051645985.1 Plesiomonas sp.
AATAACTGATTGCGCCAAGATGGTTTGGTGCGTGATAAGCGGCAAGAAGCAAGACGCTGAAACGGGGCTGAGACCGGATTGAGATATAAACGAGAAAGATAAGAGACATAAAAAAACCACACCCGTTGGGGGTGTGGCTGTTTAAGATTGTGCGAGTAGAGGAAAACTTACTTGCTGCTTTCCATCGCCAGTTTGGTATCACGACCGGCCAAGAAGCCGTAGAAGATGTAACCAATCAGAGTGATGATACAGCCACCGAACACGGCATCAGCACCACAGGCATACACACCGTAGATGCTGTAAGCCACGGCCAGTGTACCGATCACCGAAGCCGCTTTGTACTGGCTTTCGGTCACTTTGTTCTTACGCAGCATGACTTGCAGACCGGTCATCGACAGAACATAAGGCACCATGTTGATGAACACCGCCAGGTTCAGCAGCGCGTTGAACTGCTTGAGCAGGTTTGGCGAGATGGTCATACAGGCCAGCAGCAGCTCCAGAACCAGCATGATCAGCATACCTGCGATTGGTGCGTCGTCACGGGTTACTTTACCGAAGATAGCTGGGAACAGACGGATGTCAGCAGCAGCTTTAGATACCTGCGCGTTGGTGAACTGCCAGCCCAGCAGGGAGCCGATACAGGCGATCACGGCCAGTGCTGTCACGATTTGACCCACCAGCGGGGTGAACATCATGGAGAATACCAGACCGAATGGCGCGTCAGAGTTAGCCAGTTGTACGTTAGGTACGATCCCTTGGATCACAGAGGTGGATGCGATATACACGATAGCCGCGAAGCCAGTACCGAACAGGCAAGCCAGTGGTACGTTACGCTCTGGGTTTTCTACTGCACCGGAGTTAGCACCGGCAGATTCAATACCCAAGAAAGCCCACAGGGTCAGTGCGATCCCGGAAGAGATAGCGCTACCGGTGCCCATGTTGTGCGGGTTCCACGCTTCAGCAAAGATTTTTGGATCAAACCAGAACCAACCGATGATAGACAGACCGGCCACGGGCAGGATGATACCCCACACGGTGAAGCCAGAGATCTGACCGGTGATTTTAGGACCCTTGAAGTTCGCCACCATGGTCACAATCAGGATTGCGACGACGGTAATGAAGGTGTTGATTGGGGTCGCTTTAATCCACGGGAAGAACGGCGCCATGTAGCCCGCAGCGGAAACGGCGATGGCCACGCAGCTGATCACCAAGCACACGTAGTAAGTATAAGAAGCGATGAAGAAAGAGGATTTGCCGTGCGCTTCTTCGGAGTAGGCAGACATACCGCCGTCACGCTTACAGAAGGCACCACATTTTGCGAAGGTGTAAGCAATACACATGGCACCGATAGCGGTAACCAGCCAAGAGAGCATGGAGATGGCGCCGGTCTGTGCCAAACTGGCCGGTAACATGATAATGCCGGAGCCCATCATATTAACGGCGACCAGTACGGTCAGGCCGACAACCCCCATTTTTTTCGATTCTGTAGCCATGAATTGTATCTCCGAAAGGGATTATTCTTTTAATATTAGAAATCGATAATGTTGATGCTTTTTACTTAACCAGAAATAAAAATGTATTTATTCATGCATAATTACACGGACAAATATTGTTTTATTTCCGGTGTATTTCTGTATATCTATCGACAGCCAACGACATAAAACACATGTACCGAAGCACATGAGAAATTACTGACATAAACTGGCGAAAAGAAAATGAAGAATGCAACTTATTGGAATTAAGCAGCGTGCTGCTTTTTCGGCTTAAACAGTATTGTAGATAGCTATCTAGGTCAAATTCAGTTCCGACAAAAAACGCCAGAATACGTAACGAATTATTTATGTTTGAATACCGTGTATTTTATCTATCTGCTTGTTTTTAAAGTTATTCAAGGTAGGGGTAACGATTTCTATTTATGCCCAATTATGATCAACTGTGTTTTTTGTGTGTGGATGAAATTTGAAATGTGTTAGACGGTAACCGAACGTTGCTCTGCGTGTCGGTTTGTATGGGGAGGAAACGAGAAGTTTTAGAATGTTTCCCCTTGTTTCTATTGGCGTTTTTTATGGCTTTTTGTGAGCCATGTCACGCCATTATTTCGGTAAGTTTCTTGCTTTGCAATCTATTCCTGAGTATTTGGCTCGACTATTTGCTCGTGTCGATGCAACAAAATTAAATTTTATGCGTAATCATACCGTCAGGCTAAATTTTCGTGAATAGTTATTTTGTATTTGTATGTATATATTCATTTAGGGTTGTTTTGTAATGTTTTGACATATTAGTTAATAGCAAAAAATAAAAAATGGATTTACCATCACTGCGTTCGATGAGTTTATGCTCCATCTATTTATTGGTTGCACTTTCTGTTAATTCACTGTCTGTTAATTCGTTTTAATGTAATGGCAATGTAGAATTGCCGTGCGCTTTCTTATTTACCGGACAGATTTTATGTTGGCAGCCAATCTGACATTCTGTATTCAGTGACTATATGTTCAATGACTATGTATTCAGATTGTTCTTTTATTCTATGAATCTATTCGAAGAATCTGAATACATTATCAAATCACCGTTTTATAACGTACAGACGATAAGTCTCTGTTGATATTTATCCGAGCACACCTTGATATGTGCGGCGTACACCTTGAATGATGGGTTTATCTATGTGTGATAAGAAATATCTGATCGTAGGAAACAGCACCGTTACTAACCTTCCGCTGGAAGAAGCAATCGAGAAGATTGTGACCTCTCTGACCAGCAAAGGCGAACAGGTTCAGTTTTCTCACTCTTACGAGAACGCGACCACTTACGTAACCTCTACCGCAGCAGTTGACTGCGTGATGGCTGAGTGGGTTCCGTCTGAGTCTGCGGAAATCATCAACTTCCTGAAGCAGCTGCGTCTGCGTCACGAGAAAGCCCCTGTATTCTTGCTGGTCAGCTCTCACGGTGACAACAAAGCCGTTACTGCTGAAGTGATGAAGCTGGTGACTGAAACCTTCATGATCCTGGATGACACCACTGATTTCATCGTTGGCCGTCTGCAAGCTGCCGTTGCGCGTTATGAAAAAGCGATCATGCCTCCTTTGATGGCGGCGATGATGGAGTATGCTAAAGAGAAAGAATACTCTTGGTCTGCGCCAGGTCACCAAGGTGGTATCGGTTTCTGTAAGACGCCTATCGGTCGTAAATTCTTCGACTTCTACGGTGAAAACATCTTCCGTACCGATATGGGTATCGAACGTGCATCTTTAGGTTCTATGCTGGATCACACCGGTGCGTTCGGTGAAAGTGAGAAGTATATTGCTCGCGTATTCGGTGCTGACCGTTCTTACTCTCTGGTTGTCGGTACTTCCGGTGCCAACCGTACCATCATGCAAGCCTGCTGCTCTGAAGATGGGATCGCGATCTGTGACCGTAACAGCCACAAATCTATCGAACAAGGTCTGATGCTGACCGGTGTTGCGCCAGTTTACATGACCCCAACGCGTAACGCGTACGGGATCATCGGCCCAATCCCTAAAAAGCAAATGATGCCAGAAGCCATCAAGGCGAAGATTGCTGAAAGCCAGTTTGCTAGCCAAGCTGCGCAACAGCGTCCTTCTTACAGTGTGGTGACTAACTGTACTTATGACGGTCTGATCTACAACGGCGACACTATCCAAGAGCTGCTGGGTCAGAGCACCGACCGTATTCACTTTGATGAAGCATGGTTCGGTTACTCTCGCTTCAACCCTATCTACAAGGGTTTCCACGCGATGCGTGGTGATAAAGAAGCGCACGGTGAAGATCAACCAACCATCTTTGCTACCCACTCAACACACAAACTGTTGAACGCACTGTCTCAGGCTTCTTACATTCACATGCGTGAAGGCCGTAGCAACATCAAGCCAGAGCAGTTCAGCCAAGCGTACATGATGCACGCGACCACGTCTCCGCTGTACTCTATCGCTGCGTCCAACGACGTTGCGGCAGCGATGATGGATGGTCAGCAAGGTATCAACCTGACCACTGAAGTGGTGACCGAAGCGGTTGAATTCCGTCAAGCCGTTGCGCGCTCTTTCCATGATGCTGAGAAGAACAACGATTGGTTCTTCAAGCCTTGGAACCCAGAAACTGTCGTTGACCCTGTAAGCGGTAAGTCTTATGACTTCGCTGAAGCGCCAGTTGAACTGCTGAGCAGCGAACAGTCTTGCTGGAAACTGAACCCAGGTGACGAATGGCACGGCTTTGCTGATCTGGATGACGATTGGGTCATGCTGGATCCAGTTAAAGTTAGCCTGCTGACTCCGGGTCTGAACAAAGACGGTTCTCTGCAAGAGAAAGGCGTTCCAGCGGCGCTGGTAACGGCTTACCTGTCTAGCGTAGGTATTGTTCCTACTCGTACCACTGACTTCCAAGTTATGTTCTTGTTCTCCATGGGCGTAACCAAAGGTAAGTGGGTGACTCTGATGAACAGCCTGATGGCGTTCAAAAAGCACTACGATGCCAACACGCCACTGGAAGAAGTTCTGCCAGGTCTGGTAGCAACTGCACCAGAAGTGTACGCCGGTCTGGGTATGCACGATCTGGGCGACAAGATGATCGACTTCCTGAAGACTCACAACCCAAGCGTGAAACTGAACCAGGCTTACTCAACTCTGCCACAAATCGATATGCTGCCGCGTAAAGCTTACGCTCAGCTGGTGGCGGACAATGTTGAGCTGGTCTCTGTGAACGAGCTGGCTGGCCGTACTGCCGCGAACTCTGTCATTCCTTATCCACCAGGTATCCCAATGCTGATGTCCGGCGAAAACTTCGGCGACGACAACAGCCCACAAATTGGCTACCTGAAAGCGCTGCAAGCGTGGGATGACACCTTCCCAGGTTTCGAACACGAAACTGAAGGTGCTGAGAAAGAGCACGGCGTTTACCACGTAATGTGTGTAAAAAAATAAGCCGCGCTGACCTCTGATGTCAGGTGCTTGAAAACAAAAACCCCGGTTTAACCGGGGTTTTTTTATATCGGCGTTTTACGCAGTGCATGACTCATCTGCGGCCTTTTCCTGCCACGCCCGCTCAATTTCTTCGGCTAAGATTTTCACGCCTTGCTCAATCAACTCAGGCTCTGGCACATAGTTCATGCGAATGCACTCATCGGCATGCCGCCATGGCTGCGCTAGCCCGGTGAAGAAATGGCAGCCGGGAACCACCAGCACACCGCGCGCTTTGAGGCGCTCGTACAGGGTTTGGGTCGAGATAGGCAGGCCTGCAAACCACAACCATAGAAACAGCGCCCCTTCTGGCTGGTGGATCTTACAGCGGCTGGCGGGCAGATAACGGCGCAAGATTGCCAGCGTTTGGTTTAGGCGGGTCTGGTAGAACGGGCGAACCACCTGTTCACTTAGGCGCAATAGATCGCCACGGCGTAGTATGTCAAGGGCCAGTGCTGGCCCGACACTGCCGGGGGCCAGCGAGATAATGCCGTTGAGGTTGCCAATGGCGCGAATGATGCGTGGATGGGCAATCACAATGCCGCAGCGCAGGCCGGGCAGCCCCAGTTTGGATAGGCTCATGCACAAGATGGTGTTGTCATTCCAGTGCGGTTTGGCGTCATTGAAGATGATGCCGGGAAACGGCAGGCCGTAGGCGTTGTCGATCAGCAGCGGAATGCGATGGGCACGGGCCAGTTGGTCGAGGCGCGTAATTTCATGATCGGTCAGCACATTACCGGTCGGATTAGTGGGGCGCGACACGCAAATCAGGCCGATATCCTCACTGAGTGGCAGGGTATCAAAGTCGATATGGTATTTGAAAAAGCCGTCGTCCAGCTCTTCAATCAGGGGGCGATGGGCCAGAAATTGCGTATCTTGCAGGCCGCCGTCGGTGTAGCCCAAGTATTCGGGGGCCAGCGGAAACAAAATCCGCTTTTGCTGGCCCTCGGCATTCGGGCCAGCCAGCAGGTTAAACAGATAGAAAAAGGCGCTCTGACTGCCGTTGGTCAGGGCGATATGTTCGGCGGTCAGTGGCCAGCCAAATTGCTGTTGCAGCCAAGCGGACAGAGCGTGCAAGAAGCTGTCTTTGCCCTGTGGGCCATCGTAATTGCACAGCGCCTCGGTCAGTTCACCGCTATCGAGCAGGTGGCGGCAGCGTTCAGTGAAGTAGTCCTGCATCTGTGGGATGTGGGCCGGATTGCCGCCGCCCAGCATGATCGCACCCGGCGTGCGCAGCCCATCATTCAGATCGTCCATCAGCTGGGTAATGCCCGCTTGCCGGGTAAATTTGTCACCAAACAAAGACCAATTCATAAAGGGAAATCACTGCCTGTGCCGAGTGTGGGGGTTATGGCGTCAGATTGTGCAATAACACCGCGTTTTTTCTTACCATAACGGCATAAGGGCGGCATCGGCAAGGGGATTTGCGGCAAACTTAACCGACCGCTGGGCCGGCATTCGACCCGTACCTATCAGCAGGATCATGACGGCCATGATAATGGCGGTGATGGATGAAGATAATGCGCTAACAGTTGTGGTTTCGAGCGTTTTGGCGGCAACGCGAATAAAGGGATTTGTGCGAAGGACGTGACGTCGCCCTTCGCTGGGAGGTGCGAGGATCAGGCGCTGGCGCGGATCACTTCGTCGGCGAGGATCTTTAGGCCTCGATCCAGCGTTATAGGATCGGGGATCACCGTGATCCGAATGCATTGGCGCAGGTGCGGCCACGGTGTGTCGAGGCCCAGCTCAAAGAAGCTGCCCGGCACCACTATCACGTTACGGGCTTTCAGGCGTTGGTACAATTCATCGGTACTGATGGTGAGTTTCGGGAACCACAGCCAGAGGAAAAACGCCCCCTCCGGTCGGTGTACCAGACACAAAGAGGCCGACAGATGGCGACGTAGCAGGTGCACGGCCTTATTGATTTTGTTTTGGTAATACGGACGGATGATGTTCTGACACAGGTCGAGCAAGTCATCTTGCTGGATCATCTGTTGCAGCAATAACGGGCCGAGGGCATTGACCGACAAACTGATAATGCTGTTGAGGTTACGGATAGCGCGGATAATCTCAGGCGCGGCGATCACCAGTCCGCAGCGGGTACCGGGCAGGCCGATTTTGGAGAGGCTCATGCACAAGATAGTGTGGCTGTTCCACGGCAACGTAGCGCTGCTGTATAGCAGGTCGGGGAACGGTTGGCCGTAGGCATTATCAATCAGCAGCGGAATATCGTGTTGCTGGGCCAGTTCACTCAGCTGGTTAAGCTCTGCATCGGTGATCACGTTGCCGGTCGGGTTGGTCGGGCGGGAGACACAAATCAGACCGGTATCGGCGTCCAGCGGCAAGCGGTCGAAGTCGATGTGGTATTTGAAAAAGCCGTCATCTTGCATCTGGATATGTGGATGGGTGGAAATAAACTGCCCCGGCTCCAAGCCGGCATCGGTATAGCCGATGTATTCTGGATTGAGCGGAAACAACACCTTGCGCTGGCGGCCGTTAGTATCGTGACCGGCGAACAGGTTGAACAGGTAGAAAAAGGCGCACTGGCTACCGTTGGTCAGGGCGATGTTGTCCGGGGTCAGATCCCAGTCATACAGCTGGTTGAACAGTCGGCATAAGGTGGTGGCAAAATCTTCGTTGCGCGGTGGGGGGCCGTAGTTACAGACGATCTGGCTCAGTTCACCTTGTTGCTGCATCGTGGCCAGTTGCTGTTCGATATAGGCTTCGATTTCCGGGATCGAGGCCGGGTTACCGCCGCCCAGCATCACCGTCTCGGCGCTGTAGATACCGTCTTCCAGATCGCTCATCATCTGGGTTACGCCGGCGGGGCGCATGAATTTTTCGCCAAATTGTGAGAAGTGCATCAAGGGATCCTCCGCCTGAGACGGGCCAGCGCATTAAGAGCCTGAGCCGGACAGGGATAATAGCCATTAAAAACAATATGCAAGATACTGATTACCATAGATCGCGAGTTTACTGTTGGCTACGGTTAACGCATTTATCCCCTCGTCACTGTGTAACGATGCATTACCGGCTGGCATCAATAGAATAGGTCACGGGCGGCGAAAATAGAGAGAAGAAATGGCGCGGTGCATCCGGCACGGATAAAAAAAACCCCGCCGATGCGGGGTTTAGTCTTGAGTACAGCGCTCGAACCGAGGTGTACTCGGGCGTAGCTTATTGCAGCACGGAGATATCTGCTACTTGCAAGAACAGATTGCGCAGGGTGCTCAGCAGGGTCAGACGGTTGTTTCGCAGAGCCACGTCATCCGCCATCACCATCACGCTGTCAAAGAAGGCATCGACCGGCTCACGCAGGGCGGCCAGTTCGGTTAGCGCCTCTTGATAGTGGCCTTCAGCAAACAGCGGTTGCAGCTGGGCTGACAAGCGCTGAACTTGCTCGGCCAGCGCTTTCTCGGCTGGCTCTTGCAGCAGGCTGCTGTCGATAGCACTTGGCAGCGCGCCTTCTACTTTCGCCAGAATGTTGGATACCCGCTTATTCGCCGCAGCCAGTGCCGCGGCGGCGTCCAGAGTACGGAAGTGCGACACCGCTTTCACCCGGGCATCAAAATCGGCCGGACGGGTTGGGCGACGTGCCAGTACCGCTTGAATGACATCAACGCTGAAGCCTTCGTCTTGATACCAAGCGCGGAAACGGCCCAGCATGAAGTCGACCACGTCAGTGACCACATTGGCGTTGCTCAGCTTGTCACCGTACAGCTTGACCGCATGCTCGGTCAGCACGGTCAGATCCAGTGGCAGGTCTTTTTCTACGATGATCCGCAGTACGCCTAATGCGGCGCGGCGCAGGGCAAACGGATCTTTATCCCCTTTCGGGTGCTGACCGATGCCAAAAATACCGGCCAGGGTGTCCATCTTGTCGGCAATCGCTACCGCGCAAGCCACGGCAGAAGATGGCAGCGCATCGCCGGCAAAGCGTGGCATGTACTGCTCGTTCAGGGCCACCGCCACGTCTTCAGCTTCGCCATCATGACGGGCATAGTGCATGCCCATGACGCCTTGGGTGTCGGTAAACTCGAACACCATGTTGGTCATCAGGTCACACTTAGACAGCAAACCGGCGCGGCGCGCGTGGTTGACATCGGCACCGATTTGGCTGGCGATGAAACCGGCCATCTGCTCGATACGATCTGCCTTGTCACGCAGGGTACCCAGTTGCTGTTGGAACAGCACGGTTTCCAGACGTGGCAGGCGATCGGCCAGCTTGTGCTTAAGATCAGTCTTGAAGAAGAACTCGGCATCCGACAGACGCGGACGCACTACCTTCTCGTTACCACTGATGATTTGCTGCGGATCTTTGGACTCGATGTTGGTCACAAAGATGAAGTTTGGCAGCAGTTTGCCGTCGGCGGCATAGACCGGGAAGTATTTCTGGTCACCTTTCATGGTGTACACCAGCGCTTCGGCGGGCACGGCCAAGAATTTCTCTTCGAACTTGGCGGTCAGCACCACCGGCCATTCCACCAGCGAGGTGACTTCTTCCAGCAGGCTTTCGCTGATGTCGGCTTTACCGCCCAGCTCAGCGGCGGCGTGCTCGGCGTCACGCAGGATCAGCGCTTTACGCTCGGCGTAGTCGGCAATTACTTTACCGCGCTGGCGCAGCAGCTCTGGGTATTGCTCGGCGTGCTCGATTTCAAACTCAGCTTCACCCATGAAGCGGTGGCCGCGAATGATGCGATCGGAGTCGATGCCCAAAATGGTGCCCGGCACCAGTTCGTCATCCAGCAGCAGTGTCACAGTGTGTACTGGACGGATAAAGTAGGTGCTCTTGTCGCCCCAGCGCATGGGTTTTGGCATTGGCAGTTTGGCCAGCGCGCTGTCGACCATGTCGCACAGCAGGGCTTTGGCCGGACGACCGGCCACCACGGCGCGGTGCAGCAGCCATTCGCCTTTATCGGTTACCATCCGCTCGGCTTGGTCAACGGTGATCCCGCAACCGCGCGCCCAACCTTCGGCCGCTTTGGTCGGTTGACCATCGGCGCCAAATGCTTGCGCTACGGCCGGGCCGCGTTTTTCAATCTGCTGATCCGGCTGGGATTTTTGCAGGCCGAGCACTTTGAGCGCCAGACGGCGCGGCGCGGCAAACCACTGTACTGGGCCATGAGCCAGATTGGCTTTATCCAGCTCGGCAGTGAAGTTCGCGGCAAAGGCTTCGGCCAGTGCGCGCAGGGATTTTGGTGGCAGCTCTTCGGTACCGATTTCTACCAGAAAGGTCGCTTGTTGCGTCATATCATTTCGCCTCTGCTGGGTGAGTTTCACGCTGACACATAGGGAAGCCCAGAGCCTCACGGGAGGCATAGTAAGCTTCGGCTACCGCTTTGGTCAGGGTACGGATGCGTAGGATGTAACGCTGACGCTCGGTCACCGAAATCGCTTTACGGGCATCCAGCAGGTTGAAGGAGTGCGCCGCCTTCAAAATGCGCTCATAGGCTGGCAATGGCAGTGGCTTTTCCAGATTCAGCAGGTGCAGGGCTTCTTTCTCGTACTGTTCAAAGCACTGGAACAGGAAATCCACATCCGCATATTCGAAGTTGTAGGTGGATTGCTCCACTTCGTTCTGGTGGAACACGTCGCCATAGGTGGTTTTACCCAGTGGGCCGTCACTCCAGACCAGATCGTAAACGCTGTCTACGCCCTGAATGTACATGGCCAGACGCTCAAGACCGTAGGTGATCTCACCGGTCACCGGCTTACACTCCAGACCGCCCACTTGCTGGAAGTAGGTAAACTGGGTGACTTCCATACCGTTGAGCCAGATTTCCCAGCCTAAACCCCAGGCACCCAGGGTTGGGTTTTCCCAGTTGTCTTCCACGAAGCGGATATCGTGCACCAGTGGATCTAGCCCCAGCTCCTTGAGCGAGCCTAAGTACAGCTCTTGAATGTTGTCTGGAGATGGCTTGATGATCACCTGAAACTGGTAGTAGTGCTGCAAGCGGTTCGGGTTTTCCCCATAACGGCCATCAGTTGGGCGGCGGGATGGCTGAACGTAAGCGGCTGCAATCGGCTCAGGGCCCAGCGCGCGCAAACAAGTCATCGGGTGGGAGGTACCGGCACCCACTTCCATATCGAGCGGCTGCACTATGGTGCAACCCTGACGGGCCCAGTAGTCCTGCAGAGTTAGGATCAGGCCTTGAAAGGTCTTAATATCGAACTTAGCCATAATTATGGATTGCCAATTCGCTGAGGTTGAGTTAAAGGAAATTAGTATACCGTTTGCACAGCTTTAATAGAAACACTTAGATCCTATCCCATGAGGCGATTAAGGAGGGGGAATGCAGCGTTGCAACTGGGTCAGTGACGATCCTCTTTATCTGGCCTACCACGACCAAGAGTGGGGCCGCCCTCTGTATGACAGTGACCGTCTGTTTGAATTGTTATGCCTAGAAGGTCAACAAGCGGGGCTATCTTGGATCACGGTACTGAAAAAACGAGACCATTACCGGCGCTGCTTTTTTGCCTTTGATGCATCGCAGATGGCTGCACTCAGTGACGCGCACTTAGAAGCACTGATGCAAGATAGCGGGCTTATTCGCAACCGGCGCAAACTGGCAGCACTGGTACACAATGCCCGCGCTTATCTGGCGATGCAGGCGGCGGGAGAAGAGTTGGCGACCTTGGTCTGGTCATTTGTTGGCGGTCAGCCACAGGTGAATCATTTTCATGCTCCGACACAGGTACCGGCTAGTACGCCTGCTTCGGTGGCGATGAGCAAGGCGCTGAAAAAGCGCGGCTTTACCTTTGTTGGCCCGACTATCTGTTATGCCTTTATGCAAGCGGCCGGGCTGGTGAACGATCATCTGACCGACTGTGCTTGGCATCAACCCTGTACCGAGGCGGGATTTTCTCGCAGCTGATCTCTGGTCAAGCATCGACGCTTGTTTCGGCAGTTTTTAATCAGTAGAATGCCGGCGTTTCGTATCCATTTTCTTTTGCGGATACGTTTCTCTTCCGTCATGGGGGAGTAGTCTTTTGCTGCATACGTTGCCGGTACGCCCGTACCTTTACGTGGTAGCAAAGCTGTCGTCAACAAACTTGCCCGAAGGGCATGGCGGCAGCGGCCTCGCATCATCGAGGTTGACGAGACCTATGGCTAATGACTGTAACCGCAGGGGCGGGGACAGCGTTATGCCATATGTTTACGTTGGCCCCCGCCCCTGATGAGTATGTCGTGTCGATAATTGCAACTTCCTTTGCTTCCGTGGCGTTGGCTGAAATGGGCGATAGAACCCAATTGCTGACTTTGCTGCTGGTGGCACGTTTTCGCAAACCTTGGTGGATTCTGGCTGCTATTGTTTGCGCCACTCTGTTTAATCACTTTTTAGCGGCCTGGATCGGGGTGGAGCTGAGCAACTACTTAACGCCGGAGATCATGCGTTGGGTGGTGGGCGTGGGTTTCCTGCTGATGGCGGCTTGGGTGTTGATCCCAGATAAAGACAACGGGGAAGTCAAAGGCGGTCATCCGTTTTGGACATCGCTGGTGATCTTCTTTATTGCTGAGATTGGCGATAAAACCCAGATTGCGACCACCTTGCTGGGCGCTCGCTATGACAACGTGACGCTGGTGATGATCGGCTCCACGCTGGGTATGGTGGCGGCTAACGCACCGATGTTGTGGTTTGGGGAGCGCTTGAGTCCGTACATGAAGTCGGACTGGGGGCACCGGGCTGCCGCCGTGGTGTTTGCTGCGTTGGGGATCATTACTTTGTTGTGGTGATCTGCGGCGGGCCTGTCACCGGCTAGGTTATACGGAGTGTCAGGAATGCAGGCCAGCGCATGAAATGGGTTGCCAAATGCAGACCGAATTGATGCAATACGGCGCTTGAATGTGCCGTAGCGCTGGGCAAGGGTTGTCTGGTTATCGGCAACCTGTTTTTGTGCGCGTAGATGGAATAAGTTAGGTAAACAATAATGAGTAATAAAATCAAAGCGCTGGTTGGCGCTCTGTGTGTTTCCGTGGCGCTGTCCGGTTGTACCACGGTAAACCCGTATACCAATGAAGAGCAGACTGCGAAAGCGGCGACCGGCTCCCTGCTGGGTGCGGCGGCCGGTGCCCTGATTGGGGTGGCCTCTTCTTCCAAGAAAGATCGCGGTAAGGGTGCCTTGATTGGTGCGGCAGCCGGTGCGGCCTTAGGCGGTGGTATCGGTTATTACATGGATGTACAGGAAGCCAAGCTGCGTCAGCAATTGCGTGGTACTGGTGTGAGTGTGACCCGTGACGGTAACAACATCATCCTGAACATGCCAAACAACGTGACCTTTGATACCAACAGCACCAGCCTCAAGCCGGCCGGTATCAACACCCTGAGCGGTGTGGCCATGATCCTGAAAGAATATGAAAAGACCATGGTGAATGTCGTGGGTTATACCGACAGCACCGGTAAGCGCGCTTACAACATGCAGTTGTCCGAGCGTCGTGCTCAGTCTGTGGCATCCAATCTGATGATGCAGGGCGTGTCAGCTGCGCGTCTGCGCACCTACGGTGCCGGCCCGGATAATCCGGTTGCCTCTAACAGCACCGAAAACGGCCGTGCGCAAAACCGTCGTGTCGAGATCACCTTAAGCCCAATCCAGTGATCTGGCTGCTGCCGTAATCGGTAGAAAAAACCGCTGTTGCTTCCCAAAAGAAGCCAGCGGTTTTTTTATGCCTGTTTTTGACCGTTCTTTTTTTATCTATCTTCTGAATCTTTCTTTTTATCTTGGTACTGATCAGCGCGCAGCCGTCAGCTGGATCTCAACGCGGTAGTTTGGATTGGCCATCACCGCTTGCACACAGGCGCGCACCGGGGCACTGCCACTGGGTAGCCAGGCATCCCATACCGCATTAAAGGCCGCAATCTCGCTAATCTCTTTTAGGTAGATAGTGGCAGACAAGATCCGCGATTTATCCGATCCCGCTTGTTGCAGCAGAGCTTGCAGACTGGCCAGCACTTCCTCGGCTTGCTGGGTGATCCCAGCGTCCAGTGTGGTAGGGACTTCCACCATATAGACGGTGTCGTTATGGATCACGATATCTGACCAACGGGCGGTGGTGCCGATGCGTTCAATACTGCTCATGGGGTCTCCTTAGTTTGGAAAATGGTTGGAACATGATTGGAAAATGGTCGGGAAATGCGGGACAAGAAAAGAAGGGCTGATTATAGCGTGCCAAGGGGTAAGTGTAGTGAACAACGTGCTAGCGGCTTCACATGCTGGATTTGCGACTGGCACGACAGCGACTCTGACGCAAGCCTTCTACACTGGATGTGTGGCGGTGGGCTGTTTTGGTGTGCCGCGTGGAAGATCCGTACCGTGATCACGAACGGAGTAAGGAGCTGGGTATGTGGCGACGTTTTCCACTGTTATCAGCGAAAAAGCAGTGTCTGTTTTTTCATTTTGCCTTTTTGCTCAACATGCTGGCGTTGATCCTAACCGATGCCGGTTTGCCGCTGCTGATCGGTTGTTTCATCACCGGCTATCTGGCGTTGGACTCTTGGATCCGCTGGCGTTATGTGCAGCCGCTGCGTGAAGAGAACCGTCGCCTGCGCCATCAGTTAAGCCAGTTGCAGCAAACCCGTGGGGAGTCTAGCGAGCAATGGCCGGATGCCTGACTGGCTTGGCAGGCTAACCGTTAGGCGCCTTTGCGGATCAAATACCGGTACGGCAGGCTATCGGTCTGTGCGTCCAGTAACTGGTGATCCATAAAGCGGCAGAAGCTCGGAATATCACGGGTGGTGGACGGATCGTCCGCCATAATCAGCAGTGTCTGGCCTGATGTCAGGGTACGGATAGTTTTGCGCACCATCATCACCGGCTCCGGGCAACGCAGGCCCTGTGCATCCAGTGTGTGGTCGGGTACAACGG
This sequence comes from Plesiomonas sp., assembly GCA_051645985.1. Lineage (GTDB taxonomy): Bacteria > Pseudomonadota > Gammaproteobacteria > Enterobacterales > CAMTGL01 > Plesiomonas. Next base: position 14,829 of record JBOFCH010000349.1, read on the forward strand.
AATTCATGCTACAGCAATCCTGAGAGTCAAAACGGGAATTAAAAACGTTAGCGCCGGATGTTTGCTGTGACTGTCTTCGCTGAAGACGAGGCCAGTGATGCAAACCCGCGCAATAGTTTAATGAGTTCCCTCACACATCGCCAATCTTTACCGCAAAAAAAGGTTAAATTGCCAGCAGGCTAACAGCAAAAAATCGAGCATCAATTAGGGTGATCCTTAGGCTATGAACTGCTGCGGGGATCCTCTCATGTTTACGTTGAATGACCGTCTCGCCATGTACGGCGCCCTGTGCTTTATCTCCACCAGCTTGCTGGTATTGCAATGGCTGGAAACATCCTGCTCGCCCCTGACACTGCTGGCGCTGGTCACCTCGGCAGCGGGTTTGTGCTTTGAACGCAGATTTTTACCCCGCGTAGATTAATTTCTTTCTTATTGATTAATAATACAAATATTGGCTAGTTGTCCGTTGTGGCTAGGCTGTCATCGGCTTTTATTGCGCTCTTTATTTGAACTTGGTCACATAATTTGGCAACATTTTATGTAACTAAGCATTATCTGCAAATAAATAGAGAACAGCATGAAGACTGATTTAGCGGTAGTCCTGCGCGCATTGGTGGCATTTGTGGTGCTGGCATTGAGTGCGGCAGGCATGGTGGGGTTACTCCGGCTGGATGTCTATTTTGATGCCAATAACCTGTCGGAATTCTCATGGGTAGAGATGACGCAGGAAGTATTACTGTTTTTGCTAGTGCTGGGCTACTTTGCGCTGGCTCGGCATAGCCGGTTGTGGCGCCCGGCGGCTACCTTGGTGGGCGGTTTTTTTGCCTGCTTGTTGATCCGTGAGCTGGATGCTTTTTTAGATGTGGTGTTCCACGGTTTTTGGGTCGTGCCAGCACTGCTGGTGGCTGGATTGGCACTGAGCGCCGCGTGGAAAGAGCGGGCGGCCACCTTACGCGGTTTGGCCTTGATGGTACGCAGTCCGTTCTTTGGTGGCTTGCTGTGTGGGCTAGTGACTCTGCTGGTGTTCTCCCGTCTGATGGGCATGGGCAGTTTGTGGCAGGCGCTACTGCAAGGTGGCTATGCGCGCATGATTAAAGAAACCGTAGAAGAGACGCTGGAGCTGTTTGGCTACATGCAAATCTTTGTCGCCAGTGCCGGGATCATTGGGCAGGCGCTGCGGGTCGAACGGCATCACAGCAGTTTGTATGCGGCGGATGAGCAGCTGACGCGTTTTTAATCGTGCTCAACCCTTATGTTAAAAATGTTAAAAATACCTGTTTTAAAGATAAAAGATAACGGCAGAACATTAAGTCCTGCCGTTTTGCTTTCTGGAAGAGGGGTATTACACCCGCTCAAACACGGTCGCGATCCCCTGACCCAGCCCTATGCACATGGTGGCCAGACCAAACTGGGCATCCCGCGCTTCCATCAGGTTAATCAAGGTGGTGGAAATGCGCGCGCCAGAGCAGCCCAGTGGATGGCCAAGGGCAATGGCACCGCCGTTGAGGTTGACCTTGTCGTCCATCACGTCCAGCAGTCCCAAATCTTTCACGCACGGCAGGCTTTGCGCGGCAAAGGCCTCGTTCAGCTCGACCACATCGATATCGGCGATAGTCAGTCCGGCGCGGCGCAGTGCTTTTTGGCTGGCCGGAACCGGGCCGTAGCCCATGATCGACGGATCGCAGCCGGCAACGGCCATTGACTTGATGCGCGCCCGAATCGGCAGCCCCAGTTCGTGGGCTGTGTCTTCACTCATCAGCAGCATCGCCGCCGCACCGTCGGATAGCGCAGATGACGAGCCAGCCGTCACCGTGCCGTTCACCGGATCGAAGGCCGGACGCAGAGCGCTGAGTGAAGCGACTGTCGTTTCCGGTCGGATCACCTCATCATAGTCCAGCAACATCAGGGTGCCATCTGCGTCATGGCCGGTTAGCGGCGCAATTTCCGCCTTGAAGCGGCCTTCGACGGTGGCTTGATGGGCGCGTTGGTGTGAGCGGGCGGCAAACTCATCTTGCATCTGGCGGCTGATGCCGTGCAGGCGACCGAGCATCTCTGCGGTCAACCCCATCATCCCGGCGGCTTTGGCCACTGAGCGTGATAGCCCCGGATGAAAGTCCACCCCGTGTGACATCGGCACATGTCCCATGTGCTCGACGCCACCAATCATGAAAATATCGCCATCCCCCGTCATGATGGCACGGGAGGCATCATGCAGCGCCTGCATCGAAGAGCCGCACAGCCGGTTGACGGTGACCGCGCCAACGGAGTGTGGCACCCCGGCCAGCAGTGAGGCGTTACGGGCAATGTTAAAGCCCTGCTCTAGGGTTTGCTGCACGCAGCCCCAGTAAATATCTTCCAGCGCCGTAGGTGCCACTTGTGGATGACGACGCAGTAGTTCGCGCATCAAATGAGCAGACAAATCCTCGGCTCGCACGTGACGAAATGCTCCGCCCTTGGAGCGGCCCATTGGGGTACGCAGGCAATCAACAATCACAACGTTTTTCATGTTCAGCTTCTCCCTCAAGCCTGCTGGCGGTGGCGCGGATAATAGG
>JBOFCH010000350.1:0-2637 GCA_051645985.1 Plesiomonas sp.
ACAGGCCAGTTGCTTCGGCAACCACGTCAACACCGATTTCGTTCCAACGCAGGTTAGCAGGATCACGCTCAGCGGTAACACGCACAGTTTTGCCGTTTACAACCAGGTTGCCGTCTTTAACTTCTACGGTACCGTTGAAGCGACCGTGAGTAGAGTCGTACTTCAGCATGTAAGCCATGTATTCAACGTCGATCAGGTCGTTGATACCAACAACTTCGATGTCAGAACGCTCACAAGCCAGACGGAATACGAAACGACCGATACGGCCAAAACCGTTAATACCTACTTTGATAGACATATGCATTCACCAACTAAAATGTTCGTTGATTAAAAGATGGTTGTAAACTTACAAAAACCCTACAAACCGTCAAGAGGAAATGTGTCAAACTTTGCAGAAACTCATAAAGAAAGACAGATTTCTTCTTTTTCGACTCACGCATTCCTTGCTTATTTAAGCATGCTGAATCGATAGAGCTACCTAGTATAGTCAGTTTCGATTTGTTTATTGTGATTACAATCACGTTTCTTGGCGTGATACGCAAATGTAACTCACTTTCACCTTATTTTTCAGTAAATTTAACGCCCGGTAATGGCTGTTGTCGCCAGTGTGTGTTGTGCCGCAGTTTCGCGGGTGTTTGACACAACTACTATGATGGGAATGACCCTGTATCAGGGCACTGATCAGCCTGCCGGTGGTCAAAAAAAAGATAACGATCCATTATGTACTATAAAATTCGATGAGTGAAAGGATGAGGGAAAATATGGCAGAAAAGACATCACCTTCGCGCAACCTAACTCCGGAACAACACCGGGTGTGTCGCGAGCAGGGGACCGAAGCGCCATTTTCCGGACGTTTGCTGAACAATCGTAAAAACGGGGTGTATCACTGTGTTTGCTGTGACAAACCCTTGTTTACCTCGGAGGCCAAATTTGATGCAGGTTGCGGCTGGCCGAGTTTTACCGCGCCATTCAGTGAAGAGTCGGTACGCTATGTCAATGATTTTAGCCACGGGATGCAGCGGGTAGAGATCCGTTGTCGGCATTGTGATGCGCATTTAGGGCATGTCTTTACCGATGGTCCGGCGCCGCGTGGTGAGCGTTATTGCCTTAATTCCGTGGCACTGAGTTTTGTTGATAGTGATACTGGTGAGGTCACACAGGGCTGATAGGTTGTCCGGGCGTTTGAGTTTTAATGCTCAAATCGTGCTCGGATAGCAGATATTAAGGATTAAATAATCAGCGATTTCAGGAGTGAAAACATGCATGTGGATAGTCTGATTTCGGCGATGACGCCGGAAGTGTACGAGCGTTTACGGCGGGCAGTGGAAACCGGAAAGTGGGCGGATGGCACAGCGCTAACAGAAGTGCAAAAGGAGACCAGTTTGCAAGCGGTGCTGATCTGGCAGGCGCGCAATAACCCCGATCCACAGCACATGACCATCGGGCCGGATGGCCGATTGGTAATGAAATCCAAAGCAGAATTAAAGCATCAGTTTATGCCGGAGCAGGTGATCCCGAGTTGTTCGGTGCCTGAGGTGTAATACTCGGTGTCGTGTTGAGCATATCAGTTTATAGGCCGGTTAAGTTCGTTAACCGGCCTATCTTGTGCACATCGCTTATGTAAACATCAATGTTTAATCTGCGTTTAATCCGCGCTCAGTTCCCCGCGCAAATCTTGCTGCATCCGTTGGCGGATATCATTAACACTGAACTCTTGGCTTAGCAGGAAATGCAGTTTGGCGAGTGCGGCTTCCATCGTCATATCATAGCCGCTGATCACGCCCGCTTGGGCCAGTGCATTACCGGTCGCGTAGCCTTCCATGTTCACCTTGCCGGAAAAGCATTGCGTCAGGTTTACCACAATAATGCCGCGTCGCGCTGCTTCGTGTAGCTCTTCCAGCAGCTCGGCGTTTTGCGGTGCATTTCCTACCCCGTAAGAGCGTAAGATCAGCGCCTTGACCGGCTGGAGCAGGAAGTTGCGTACCACTTCATGTGAAATCCCCGGATAGAGGGAAACGACCCCGATAGGTTGCGGTGTGATTGGATGCAGGCTCAGCGTCGCGTTGTCAGTCGTCACGGTACTCTTGGTGATCTGACGGATGTGGATCCCAACTTCGGTCAAGATCGGGAAGTTGGGGGAGGCAAAGGCATCGAAACCATCGGCGTGGGCTTTGGTGGTGCGGTTACCACGAAACAGCTTGTTGTTGAAAAACAGGGTAACTTCGTTAATCGGGTAATTGGCTGCGAGATACAAGGCATTGAGCAGGTTAGTCTGGCCGTCGGAGCGCAGCTCTGCCAGTGGGATCTGTGAACCGGTGATAATAACCGGTTTATTCAGGTTCTCCAGCATAAAAGAGAGCGCAGAGGCGGTGTAGGCCATGGTATCGGTGCCATGCAGGATCACGAAGCCATCGTAGTTATCATAGTTGGCGTAAATATCATCGGCGATCCGTTGCCAGTCAGCCGGGGTCATGTCAGATGAGTCAATCAGCGGACAGTACTCGTGGATACTGAACGCAGGCATTTCACTGCGGTGAAACTCCGGCATCTGCTCCAGCTGTTTTTGCATGTAACCCGATACCGGAATATACCCGTGATCAGAGCGCTGCATACCGATAGTACCGCCGGTATAGGCCA
>JBOFCH010000351.1:0-4477 GCA_051645985.1 Plesiomonas sp.
GGGCTGCTCGTTCCACGGACTGGCACTGAATATTAATATGGATTTGTCACCCTTCACCCGAATCAACCCTTGCGGATATGCCGGCATGGAGATGACTCAGACAAAAGATCTGGGCGGTCCTACGCAGGTGGCTGAGGTCGAACCGGTTCTGGTGCAGGAATTTATCAAATTACTCGGCTACTCCGGTGCTGAGTATTCTAGTTGGAAACCACTGACCAATGAGTAAACCGATTCAGATTGAACGGGGCGTAAAATACCGGGATGCCGACAAAATGGCATTAATTCCGGTAAAAAACGTTGCCGCTGAACAGAGTGAGCGCCTGCGTAAGCCCGAGTGGATGAAAATCAAGCTGCCCGCTGACTCCACCCGGATCCAAGAAATCAAATCGGCGATGCGCCACAACGGCCTGCATTCGGTATGTGAAGAAGCCTCCTGCCCAAATCTGGCAGAATGCTTTAATCACGGTACGGCTACCTTCATGATCCTCGGTGCCATCTGTACCCGCCGCTGCCCATTTTGCGATGTGGCCCACGGCCGTCCGATGCCAGTGGATACGGAAGAAGCCGCCAAGCTTGGTCGCACTATCCGTGACATGAAGCTGAAGTACGTGGTGATCACCTCGGTAGACCGTGATGATCTGCGTGACGGCGGCGCTCAGCATTTTGCCGATTGCATCAGCAGTATTCGTGCCGAAAGCCCGAATATCCGCATTGAAACATTGGTGCCAGACTTCCGTGGCCGAATGGACAAAGCGCTGGATATTTTCACCCAGACACCACCGGATGTGTTTAACCACAATCTGGAAAACGTACCGCGCTTGTATCGTCAGATCCGCCCGGGCGCCGATTATCAGTGGTCACTGACACTGCTGAAAAAATTCAAAGAGCTGCATCCTGAAGTGCCGACCAAATCTGGCTTGATGATGGGCCTTGGTGAAACCAATGAAGAGATTTTGCAGGTAATGCAAGATCTGCGCGATCACGGTGTGACTATGTTGACCCTTGGCCAGTACCTGCAACCAAGCCGTCATCATCTGCCGGTACAGCGTTATGTCAGCCCAGCCGAGTTTGATGACTTCAAACACAAAGCGCTGGCGATGGGCTTCACCCATGCCGCCTGTGGCCCGTTTGTCCGCTCCTCTTACCATGCGGATCTGCAAGCCAAAGGCGAAGAAGTTAAATAAAGAACATGCCATACCTGTGTATATTCGCGCGGATATAATGGCGCTATTGCACGCTTAACATGTACGCTTAACACTGAGGGTCACGTGGCCGTTTGCCACGCGACCCTCGCGTCGTTATCAGTAAGTTAAAGGTTTAACGGGTTTTCCCTTTAACTGTCATACTGTCCGCCTGCGTCACCCAACCACCACCCATCGCGGCATACACATTAACAATCGATTGGATCGCCTGACCCTTAACCTGAATTTGGTTCAATTCGGTCGTAAACAATGACTGCTCCGCATCCAGAACCTCCAGATAAGGGGTATTGCCGCTGTCATAGCTCAAACGTGCTAAGCGCGCATAGCTACGCAGGGAATCGACCTGCTGCTGCAACGTGTCTTGCTGCTCTTTAATCTTCACTACCGCCGACAGTGCATTATTGGCATCAGCAAAAGCACTCTGAATGGCTTTTTGGTACTGTGCCAGTACTTGTTGTTGTTGCGCACTGGCCTGCTGCACCTTGCCTTCGATACTGCCCGCAGTAAAAATCGGCCCAGCTAGCTCAGCACCTAAACTCCAGAGCGCCGCTGGCCCAGTCAATAAGTCGGTCAACGCCAAACTCAAGCTACCCAGCGCACCGGTCAATGAAATGGTCGGGAAGTACGCCAAACGCGCCGCCGCGAGATTAGCTTCAGCAGACACCAGATTCTGCTCCGCGACCCGAATATCTGGACGCTGTTGCAGCAAACTGGATGGCAAATTGGCCGGGATCGCCGGTAAACTCAACCCATCCAGCGATGTTCCGCGCGGGATCGCCTGTGGATTGACGCCCAGAAGCACCGACAGCGCATTCTCCTGCTGTGCAATGCTGTCTTGCAGCCTTGGCACCTCGCTTTGCGCCTGATAGTACTGCGACTCGGCCTGATTAAGTTGTAACTGCGAAATCACGCCGGCCTTAAATTGCAGACGGAAGATTTGCAACGATTCTTGCTGTGTGGCCGCCGTGCTGCGCGCAATATTCAACTGCTGATCAAGGCTGAGCAGTTGGATGTAATTGTTCGCCACCTGCGTCACCAGCGTCAGCAACACCGCCTGACGCTGCTCTTCAGCGCTCAGCATCTGGGCCTTGCTCGCTTCGCTCGCGGCCCGTAGCTGGCCAAATAAATCCAGCTGCCAGCTGGCCGTTAACCCGACTTGATAGGTCGAGGTGTAATCGCCCAAACGGCGCTGACGACTCGCACCCGCGCCGTAACCGAGCTGCGGATACAAATCAGCGCGCGTTTCACGCAGCTTACCGGCCGCTTCTTCAATGCGCTGAGTCGCAATCACCAAATCCAGATTCTGCTGCAAAGCCGTCTGGATCAATCGGGTCAGCACCGGATCATTAAATTGCTCCCACCAGCGAATTTGCACCTGCTTAGCCGCTTGTGAATAAGGTACTCGCCACGCCGCGGGCGTATTGACGTTAGGTTTTTCATAGGTAAATGGCGTGATACAACCACCAAGCAGCAACGGTAAACCGGCAACGGTGAGTGTGACTGCATGACGAATGCGGTGTCTCATGATTGCCCCTCCTGATCGCCCTTACCGTGCTTGTCTGCCGTCGAGGATGGCAATGCGCGGTTAGGCTCTGCCGATGAGGCTGATGACGGCTCCGCGGCATGTCCATCGTCCTGCGCTGCGCCTTCGGTCGGTGGTGGAGATTTTTTACCCCGCTCAGCCAAGCGCTCAAAAATCACGTAAAACATCGGCACATAGAACAGTGCCAGTGTTGTCGCTCCGATCATCCCGCCGACAATACCGGTCCCGATCGAATGGCGGGAATTGGCCCCCGCACCACTGGCGAGCATCAACGGTAATGTACCGAGGATAAACGCCAACGAGGTCATCACAATCGGACGCAAACGCAGCTCACCGGCTTCAATGGCCGAGGCCATCAGATCTTTGCCCTTGTGCCGCAGCTCCACGGCAAACTCGATAATCAGTACGGCGTTCTTCGCCGCCAAACCGATTAACACCAGCAGACCTATCTGGAAATACACATCATTTTCCAGTCCACGCACCATGGTGAAAATCAACGATCCAATCAGGCCAAACGGTACCGCCGTTAGTACCGCACACGGTAGACTCCACGACTCAAATTGCGCAGCCAAAATCAGGAACACGATCACCAAGCCCAGCGCAAAGGCAACAGTGGAAGTACTGCCAGCTTGTTTCTCTTCAAATGCCTGACCCGACCACGCAAAGCTGAATCCCTGCGGCAAGGTCTCTTTGGCTATTTGCTCCATCAGCGCAATCGCATCACCGGAGCTGTAACCGGGTGCGGCTGAACCGTTGATTTGGGCCGCAGGGAAACTGTTAAAGTGCGGCACCAAGTCTGGGCCAGCGGCATAATTCGCCACCATCACCGCCGATAAGGGCACCATGCTGCCTTGATTATTACGGGTATAGAATTGTCCTAACCAAGACGGGTTATCACGAAAACGATCTTCCGCTTGCAGTACCACGTTCCAAACCCGACTCTGATCAAAGTACTGGCTCACCGTTGATGAGGCGAGGAGGGTCTGCAATGTTCCGTAGGCTTCTTGTACCGGCACCCCGAGTAACATCGCTTTATCGCGATCGATATCCGCCTGCAACTGGGTACTGGCCGCATTAAAGGTGGATGACAAGCCGGTCAGCTCCGGGCGCTGACGCGCCTTGGTTAAAAACTGGTTGGTCACTTGCTGTAACTGCGCCAACGAGCCATTACCAATATCTTGGATCCAGAACTGGAACCCTCCTGTCGCGCCCAAGCCGGGGATCGCCGGCGGTGAAATCGGCAGGATAAAGGCCCCGCTAATTCCCCGCGCTTTCTTCGCGATATCCTGCAAGACTGCGTCGGCCGATTGTGAAGATTCAGTACGCTCCCCAAACGGTTTCAAGGTCACAAAGAAGGTTGCGGTGTTGGTTTTAAAGGAGCTATCCAACAGGTTATAGCCGGTGATCGCAGAACGGGTATCCACCTCGGGATTCGCCGCAAAAATGGCATCCAGCTGCGTGGTGATCTGCTGAGTACGCCGAATACTGGCCGCATCCGGTAAAATTACCCCCGCCAACACATAGCCCTGATCCTCTTGAGGCACAAAGCTCGATGGTAAGGCGCGAAACATCATCACAATCGCACCAATCATCACCCCCATCAGCACCAGTGCCAGTGCGGTACGCTCAATGGTCAACCGCACGCCATGGCCATAGCGGGTGGTCAGCGCGGAAAACATCCGGTTGAACCAGCCAAAAAAGCCGCGCTGCGCCACTTGCCCCGGTTTGAGAA
>JBOFCH010000352.1:0-3257 GCA_051645985.1 Plesiomonas sp.
AACCGGCGATGCTTGACCGCCAATCGGTAAGGTATTAAAGACCGGCATGTCTTGCACCGCACCGTCCGGCTGGTTGTAATACTGCACGCCCACGATCACACCCAGCGAGACACACGCCGCCAGACCTAACTGGCTGACATTGCTCAGTACCGGACGGATCTTGTTCCAGAAGGAAAGCTTATGCCATGTTTCTGGCTTCGGCTGCTGTTCAGGTACCGCGTTCGGGATCAGCAGCGTTGGCTCATTTTCCAACTCGGCAGCAACCCGGGCAGTAATATCAAAATGCAGCACCTCCGGTACGTCACCGCGCAGAGTATCACGGATTAAATGATAATCACGCCACGATTGCTGCAGGTCACGGTTAGCGTACAGTTCACTTAATAGCGCGCTGTCTACCGTTTCGCCGTCCATCATGGCGGAAAGTTGCTCTTTCTGCATGCCTAATACCTATTCTTGCTTATCCTACCCGAGGTTACATTCCAGCACTGTCTGCGCCACGAACACCAATCACTCTCTTTTATACCTAGGAGCACACAGAGAAAAACCGGATATGCACCAACCTCTTTCATTTTTAGTATTGCTGCTATCAGCGTTGCATTAACGGCTGGATCTTGCTGTCGATAAATTCACGCGCACGAAAAATGCGTGAACGAACCGTGCCGACCGGGCAATCCATGATACTGGCAATCTCTTCATAGCTTAGGCCATCAAGTTCACGTAAGGTGATTGCCATTTTCAAGTCTTCCGGTAACGCTTCAATAGCTCCAAATACCACCCTCTTCAGTTCATCTGACAACATCAGATTCTCTGGGTTCGATATTTCTTTTAACGCACTGCCCGTTTCAAAACTTTCTGCGTCTTCAGCATCGACATCACTGCTTGGCGGACGTCGCCCCTGAGCGACCAAGTAGTTTTTGGCCGTATTGACCGCCACACGGTACAACCACGTATAAAAAGCACTCTCGCCACGGAACGATCCCAAAGCACGGTATGCTTTGATGAAGGATTCCTGCACAACATCAGGCACATCGCCCTGTGGGACATAACGGGAAACCAATCCAGCCACCTTATGCTGATAGCGGGCAACCAGAAGATTAAAAGCGCGTTTATCCCCCTGCTGAACACGTTCGACCAACACTTGGTCTGTCAACTGCTCGCTCATCCGAGGTGTCTTCTCCAAAACATTCTTTGTACAGCATCTCGCATTACTCCGCAGCCCACGGGGTGACACAGCGTAATATTGAGCCAGCTGATGTATTTGATTTAATTATCTCGCAGAAGTTCAACGTTGTACTAAATTCTGTGAGCTGAACTTCGCTGATGCTGTAAAAACGGTAACAAATATGGGGTGAGCTGATCTACCATACGCTCACTTATTAGTCATCAATCAGTATCTATCATACGTTATGGAACAATCCCTTGAACATCTTTGTGATGTGCTCGTGATCGGAAGCGGTGCAGCCGGTCTTTCTTTTGCCCTTCGGGTCGCAGCACACAGCAAGGTGATCGTACTGAGCAAAGGACCGCTTGCTGAAGGTGCTACTTACTATGCCCAAGGTGGTATCGCTGCGGTGTTCGATGAAACCGACAGCATTGAATCGCACGTTCAGGATACACTGATTGCCGGAGCCGGGCTGTGCGATAAAGCAGCAGTTGAATTCATTGCACAAAATGCGCGTGATTGTGTGCAATGGCTCATTGATTACGGCGTGCCGTTTGATGTGGAAGAACAAGACGGCGAGCAAAAATTCCACCTGACCCGTGAAGGCGGACACAGCCACCGCCGTATTTTGCATGCCGCCGATGCCACCGGTAAAGCGGTACAAACTACGTTAGTGGACAAAACGCGGCAACACCCGAATATCCAACTGTTCGAACGTTACAATGCCGTCGACCTGATCACCAGCGCCAAACTGGAGCCGCAATCAAACGCGCAGTCCCCTAACCGGATAGTGGGCGCTTATGTCTGGAACCGCGAGCTGGAGCGCGTGGAAACCATTCGCGCTAAAGCGGTGATCTTGGCTACCGGCGGTGCATCCAAAGTGTATCAGTACACCACCAATCCGGATATCTCTTCCGGTGATGGCATTGCCATGGCGTGGCGAGCAGGCTGCCGCGTAGCTAACATGGAATTTAATCAATTTCATCCCACCTGCTTATATCACCCACAAGCGCGCAACTTCTTACTGACCGAAGCGCTACGTGGTGAAGGAGCCTACTTACGGCGTCCCGATGGTAGCCGCTTCATGCCTGATTTCGATCCGCGAGCCGAGCTGGCACCGCGGGATATTGTCGCCCGCGCCATTGACCATGAGATGAAGCGTCTCGGGGCCGATTGTATGTACCTCGATATCAGTCACAAACCGGCCGATTTTGTCCAAGCCCACTTCCCAACTATCTATGAGAAGCTGCTGACGCTGGGCCTAGATCTGACCGCCGAGCCGATCCCGATTGTCCCTGCCGCGCACTATACCTGTGGTGGGGTGATGGTCGATCAACACGGACGCACCGATATAGACGGCTTGTATGCTATCGGCGAAGTCAGCTACACCGGGCTGCACGGCGCTAACCGGATGGCCTCGAACTCCTTGCTGGAATGTGTCGTCTATGCTTGGTCGGCCGCCGAAGATCTGTTGCAATGGTTGCCGTATGCCGACGTGGTCGACTCGCTGCCCGTGTGGGATGAGAGTCAAGTGGAGTGCTCGGATGAAAAAGTCGTCATTCAGCACAACTGGCATGAATTACGGCTGTTTATGTGGGACTACGTGGGCATTGTACGCAGCACCAAGCGGCTGGAGCGCGCGCTGCGCCGCATTAACATGCTCAAACAAGAGATCCATGAGTACTACGCCAATTTCCGGGTATCCAACAACCTGCTGGAGCTACGCAATCTGGTTCAGGTGGCAGAGCTGATTGTACTGTGCGCACTGCAACGTAAAGAAAGTCGCGGTCTGCACTATACGCTGGACTATCCAGCAACGCTCCCCCAATCGGTACCCAGTATTTTAACTCCACCCTGCGATCCGCGAGGGTTGAGTCACGAGCAATCAGGAAACTGGTCACTCTGACTCCCCCTATAAGCTATAAGCTATAAGCCAGCAGAGGCAATAATGGCGCGTCTGTTGGCTTATCTACTGGCTTAATATTAGTCACTACACGAAATCAACTTAATCATAAACTTAGTCATAATCGGCCAATAACTGCTCGGTTTGCACCAGCTTACCACACAGTCGACGCCACTCAGCTGCCGGTAACAT
>JBOFCH010000353.1:0-3137 GCA_051645985.1 Plesiomonas sp.
GTTTTGAACATGTTGAGCAGGTGAAGGCGTCTGGACGCAACATCATTTTTATGGTGCCGCATGCGTGGGCCATTGATTTTCCGGGGATCATCATGGCCTCGAAAGGGATGCCGATTGCGGCGATGTTTAATCCCCATCGTAACCCATTGGTGGACTGGATTTGGAACAGTATCCGTCTGCGTTTTGGTGGACGTTTGCATACTCGCCAAGATGGGATTAAGGCATTTTTAAGCTCAGTACGCCAAGGGTATTGCGGCTACTATCTGCCAGATCAGGATCACGGCGCAGAAAAAAGTGAATTTGTAGACTTTTTTGCCACTTACAAGGCGACGCTGCCGGGGTTGGGGAAAATGATGAAAGTCTGTAATGCCGCAGTGATCCCGTTGTTTCCAGTGTATAACAGCGCTGAGGGCGTGTTTGAAATGCATATTCGCCCACCGATGGATGATTTGCAGGAAGCTGAGCCGACAGTGGCGGCCCGACGCATGAATGAAGAAATTGAGACTCTAGTGAAACCAAATCCAGAGCAATATATCTGGATTTTGAAGCTACTGAAAACTCGCCGTGAAGGTGAAATTGAGCCATACAGCCGAACCGATTTATAACGCGCGGTGGCATGCAAAGGGTATACAAGAAGAGTATACATATAGGTCATTTGACGATCTGTAGTGGTAATCAGGTGTGATGAAAACGCTGTTTAATGTGGTTGGCCGGAGCAGCGCTCTGGTGTTGTTGATGCTGGCCTTTACGTGCCGTGTGGCAGTGAGTGCTGAGCCGAAGATCTCGCCACTGGCCGAGCCGGTGGATCATCAGTACGCGAAAGCGGTCACTTTGCGCGATACGGTCATTCAGGCCGATATCGCTGGGGTTCGCATGCCGGTGGCGACATTGGCGAAAGGGCAGTCGATTGATGTGGATTTGCAGCTGCCGGGTCTTTATCAGGTACGCTTTGGTAACGCGTTGGGCGATATTACGCCAGCCGATGTGCGGATCTTGAAAAAAGATAAGATAGATCATTTGTTGGATGGACTGATAGATCAGGCCAGCGATGAGATGGAGCTGCATCAGAAAAATATTCTGACTAAAACCCGTGTGCCAGTGTATGACAGCATCTCCTACCAACCGAAGGTGTTTGCCTATCTGAACAGTAATCTGCGTTATCCGGTGCTGGGTAAGATTAAAGACAGCAACAATGTCAGTTGGTATCTGATTAATCTGGCCGATCAGCTTAAATATCTGAAAAGCTCTGATGTCGAGCTGGATCATGGCATTGCGGTACTGACGTACCACCACTTGCTGAGTAATGCCGAGAATAAGTATTTCCGCAATACATCCACGACCACCTCGGACGCGGCGTTTAACAATCAGATGGCGTATCTTAAGCAGGCGGGTTACCGCACACTGACCATGGAGCAGTTGGACGGCTACGTGCATGCGACCAATAATCTGCCCGCGCGGGCGGTGGTGCTGACGTTTGATGATGGGTTGAAGTCAGTGTACAAGTATGCGTATCCGATCCTGAAACAATATGATTTGAATGCGGTGGCGTTCATCATTTCGTCTCGAATTAAGTATTTTCCGCAAAAGTGGGATCCGAATACTCTGCAATTTCTGAGTATTCAGGAAATCGATGCGATGTCAGATGTGTTTGAAATTGAGTCGCACACCCATTTCTTGCATAAGCGGGCTGCGACTCGCCATCCGATTTTGTTGTCGAAGTCTTACCACAATATTTACCGTGATTTTGTGCGCTCGAAGAAGTCGTTGGGTAAGTTTAATCATCAGGCCGATTATCTGTCGTACCCGTTTGGCGGTTACAACAGTTTGGCGATTAAAGCGGCCAAAGAGGCCGGTTACCGTTTGGCGGTGACTACCGAGCAAGGGAGGGTGCAGGTGCACGATAATCCGTATACCTTAAAGCGCGTATATGTGCTGCGTACCGATCCGGTGCAGGTCTTTGCCGACAAAATCCGGAACTGAGATTTGAAAACATAGGCGTTGCGCGATGATTGATTTTTAGACGATTAATTTTTAGGCGCTGTACTATGATGACTAAACTATGATTGACTAAAATGACGCACTCAATAAAAAAGCCCGCAAACTGCGGGCTTTTTTTATGGCGCTTACTGCGAAGCGTACATGTTTGCCGGTGATCGCTTTATTCTACGCGTAAGATCCGGCAGGTGTTGGTGCTGCCGATAGCGCCCATTTCGTCACCTTGAGTCACCATGACCAGATCGCCGGCCATCAGGAAGCCTTTGTCTTTCAGCACGGAAACCGCTTCTTGAGCCGCTTCGTGGCCCGAAGTGTGGGTGTCAAAGAAGACCGGTGTCACACCGCGGTACAGCGCCGCCAGATTCAGCGTAGACTCGTGACGCGACATGGCGAAAATGGGTTTG
Source organism: Plesiomonas sp. (assembly GCA_051645985.1). Taxonomy (GTDB): domain Bacteria; phylum Pseudomonadota; class Gammaproteobacteria; order Enterobacterales; family CAMTGL01; genus Plesiomonas. The sequence continues at coordinate 2,400 of JBOFCH010000353.1, forward strand.
CCGGAGCTGATACGAGACATCATCAGCGCGGTACGACCCGATTCGGTCATCGCGATGATAGCCGTGACACCTTGCAGGTGGTTGGCGGCGTACATGGTGGACATGGCGATAGTTTCTTCGACGTTGTCGAAGGTGCGATCCATACGGTGGTTGGAGACATTGATGCTTGGCATCTTCTCCGCACCCAGACATACGCGCGCCATCGCGGCCACGGTTTCAGCCGGGTACTGGCCCGCTGCCGTTTCGGCGGACAGCATCACCGCATCGGTACCATCCAGCACGGCGTTAGCGACGTCCATCACTTCGGCGCGGGTTGGCATCGGATTGGTGATCATGGACTCCATCATTTGAGTCGCGGTGATCACGGCGCGGTTCAGGCTACGCGCGCGGCGGATCAGTTTCTTCTGTACGCCAACCAGCTCTGGATCGCCGATTTCAACGCCTAAGTCACCACGGGCAACCATCACCACATCCGAGGCTAGGATCACATCATCCATCGCTTCATCAGTGGCCACGGCTTCTGCACGCTCAACTTTGGCCACGATCTTGGCGTTGCAGCCGGCATCGCGCGCCAGACGGCGAGCATAGTTCAGATCTTCACCGGTGCGCGGGAAAGACACGGCCAGAAAATCAACCTTGATTTTAGCGGCCGTGATGATGTCCGCTTTGTCTTTGTCAGTCAGCGCTTCTGCGGACAGGCCACCACCGAGCTTGTTGATGCCCTTGTTGTTAGACAGT
>JBOFCH010000354.1:0-1881 GCA_051645985.1 Plesiomonas sp.
CAAAAACCCGCGCTGAAGTCGACGGTTCAGCCGACAGCGCCGCGTTGATTGCCGCCGTAGAAGCTGCCGGTTATCACGCCGAGCTGACTGCGGAGAACGGCGTAAAAAAGCCTGATCCGGAGAGCGTCGTAGCTGCACGTTCTCCGGTGACCATGGATGCCACTGACGCGATGCAGGCCTGTCCTGTACCTGACGCCTCAGCGGCAGACCTGCTCGCACCGGCCACAGCCGGTGCGCAGCAAGCGCCGGAGAACCCAGCAACATCATCCGTAGCCGCCGCCGGATCATCGGCAACCCCTACCGATGATGATGCGATTCAACTGTTGCTAACCGGGCTTAGTTGTGCCAGTTGTGTCACCAAGGTACAAAATGCCCTACTGGCCGTACCCGGTGTACAGCAAGCACGAGTAAATCTGGCCGAACGTACTGCACTGGTGATGGGACATCCACAACCAGAGGCTCTGGTACAAGCGGTTGCCAACGCCGGTTATCAGGCCGAAGTGGTGGTCGACGAAGCGCTGCGCCGCGAGAAACAGCAAAAAGCCGCCACCGCTAACCTCAAACGTCTGACGTGGCAATCCGTGGTCGCGCTCGGCACCGGTATTCCACTGATGATCTGGGGCATGATCGGCGACAACATGATGATCACCGCCACCAACCAGACCCTGTGGACGTGGCTCGGTAGTCTGACACTGCTAGTCATGATCCTAACTGGCCGCCATTTCTACGTCAGTGCTTGGCGCGCGTTAAAAAATGGTTCGGCAACGATGGATACACTGGTGGCACTCGGCACCGGTGTGGCATGGCTGTACTCAATGGTGGTGACATTATGGCCGCAGTGGTTCCCACCGGAAGCACGTCATCTCTATTTTGAAGCCAGCACCATGATCATTGGTCTGATTAACGTTGGCCATGCGCTGGAGCAAAAAGCCCGCACGCGCTCATCTGCTGCGTTGGAGCGCCTGCTGGATCTGACCCCTCCGACCGCCCGCGTTGTACAAGCCGACGGTAGCGAGCAAGTCATGCCACTGGCCGAAGTACAAACCGGTATGACACTGCGCCTAACCACCGGTGATCGTGTGCCGGTCGACGGGGAAGTGAGCAGTGGCGAAGCGTGGCTGGATGAAGCCATGTTAACCGGCGAGCCGATCCCACAGCAAAAACAAAGTGGTGATACCGTGCATGCCGGTACGCTGGTGCAAGACGGTAGCCTGCTGTTCACCGCCAAAGCGGTCGGCAGCCAGACAACGCTGTCGCGCATTATCCATCTGGTGCGTAATGCCCAGAGCAGCAAACCGGAAATCGGCCGAATTGCCGATCGGATCTCGGCGGTGTTCGTTCCGGTGGTGGTGACGATTGCCATTATCAGCGGCCTGATCTGGTATTTCGTCGGCCCACAGCCGCAGATCGCTTATGCGTTGTCAGTCGCCACTACCGTGCTGATTATCGCCTGTCCATGTGCGCTCGGTTTGGCGACACCGATGTCGATTATCTCTGGTGTGGGTCGTGCCGCTGAATTCGGGGTGCTGATCCGCGATGCTGATGCGCTGCAACAGGCCAGCAAGGTCAATACGCTGGTCTTCGATAAAACCGGCACCTTGACCGAAGGGCGTCCACAAGTGACCGCCATTACCTGTCTGGCCGACACCAATGAGCAGCAAGTGCTGCAATGGGCCGGGGCGTTAGAGCAAGGCTCCAGCCACCCACTGGCACTGGCGGTATTACAAAAAGCCGAAGGCTTGACGCTGCCGGCCGTCACTGATTTTCGTACCTTACGAGGTCTGGGTGTGGAAGCGCGTGCCGACGATCAACGCCTGCTGTTGGGTAACATGGCATTGATGACACAAAACGGGATTGATACCCGTGCGGTACAAGCTCAAT